>JAYUAH010000711.1:0-3109 GCA_043741415.1 Betaproteobacteria bacterium | reverse complement strand
GCGCCACCATCGGCCGGCGCTTTTTTATTGATCACGGCATGGGCGTAGTGATCGGCGAGACGGCTGAAATCGGCGACGATTGCACGCTGTATCACGGCGTCACGCTTGGCGGCACCTCGTGGGCGAAAGGCAAGCGTCATCCTACGCTGGGTGCCGGCGTGGTGATCGGGGCGGGCGCCAAAGTGCTGGGCCCGATCACCGTCGGCGCCCACGCCAAAATCGGCTCCAATGCGGTGGTGGTGAAAGACGTGCCCCCGGGAGCGACGGCAATTGGCATCCCGGCGCGCGTGGTGGAGTCGCAAGAGTCAAGTAAGGAAAATGAGGGCCGCTTCGCGGCGTATGCCGTGGGGCGCGATGAGAATGATCCGCTGGCGCGCGCGATCAGCGATCTGATCGAACACAGCAATGCGAACGACAAACGTGTCGACGCGTTGCAGGCTGAGGTAGGGTGGTTGAAGGGGGAGCGGTCATCATGAATCGAGCGCATGCATTACGGGTGCTTGCCATCGCCAAGCCTGAACTGGCGCGACGGCAAGGCCGGCGCAAGACGCCTTTATTTGTCAACCTATCGCCTTTGCTATACTTGACTAAATTGATCGGAATAGGTAAAGTTGAGTGAATCGCTCGGCATTGATTCGAGCTTGTTCAAGCAACGTTTTTATTGTAACTATTTGTTTTTAAACAATTTTTTACAGGTGACCCCATGCGGCTCACAACCAAAGGGCGGTTCGCGGTAACGGCAATGGTCGATCTGGCGATGCGTCACGGCAGCGGCCCGATGACGTTGGCCGAGATCAGCGCGCGGCAGAAAATTTCATTGTCGTATCTGGAGCAATTGTTCGGCAAGCTGCGCCGCAAGCAAATTGTGGAAAGCGTGCGTGGGCCGGGCGGCGGCTATTTGCTGGGCCGCGACATGCGCGAGGTTACGGTGGCGGAAATCATACTCGCCGTCGATGAGCCGATCGACGCCACGCAATGCGCCGGCAAAGAAAACTGTCATGACGATGGCAAGTGCATCACCCACGATTTGTGGGCCGCGCTGAATCAACGCATTTTTGAATATCTGGGCTCGGTGACCTTGCAGCAATTGGTCGATAATCAAAAAGCCAAAGAGGCCGGCGTTGCGCCCATGCACGATATGCGGCCGAGCGTGACCAAGCGCGCGGTGGTTGCGGCCTGATCGACCTGAGCGACCTGAGCCAGCGAGCGAAATAACCATGAGCTTCGTGTATTTCGATCACAACGCCACTACGCCACTGGATGCGAGCGTGCTGGAGTCGATGCTGCCGTACCTGCGCGAGCAGTACGGCAACGCGTCGAGTCGGCATGATCTGGGCATCAGCGCGCGCCGTGCCATCGACAACGCGCGCGAACAAGTGGCGGCGCTGGTGAACGTGCGTCCGCCGCAGGTGGTGTTTACCTCGGGCGGCACCGAAGCGAATAATTTGTTTATCAAAGGCGCGGCGGAAATTTTGAAGCCGTCGCAAATCGCGGTGAGCGCGACTGAGCATCCGTGCGTGACCAAGCCGACTGAGGCGCTCGCGCGCCGCGGCTGGCAGGTGCGCAAGCTCGCGGTGACGCGTGATGGCATGGTTGATTTGAATGATGTAGCCGCGGCATTGCAAACGCCGACGGGCATCGTTTCTGTAATGCTCGCCAATAACGAAACCGGCGTGATACAGCCTGTCGAAAAAATTGCCGGACGCGCGCGTGCGGCGAAAGCGTGGATGCATACCGATGCGGTGCAGGCGCTGGGCAAAATCGCGGTGGATTTCGAAGCGTTGCAGGTGCACGCGATGACGCTCTCTGCGCACAAAATTTACGGCCCCAAGGGCGCAGGTGCGCTGATTGTCGATAAGCGCATTGAACTCGCGCCGCTGCTGGCGGGCGGCGGACATGAGCATGGCCTGCGTTCGGGCACGGAGAATGTGCCGGCGATCGTCGGCTTCGGTGCGGCGTGCGAACTCGCGGCAGGCCGCCTGGATGAACTCGCAGCGCGTGTTGAAAAACTGCGCGCGCGCGTGGAAAAAGGATTGAGTGGCATGGGTGCTGCGATTTTCGGCAATGCGGCGAAGCGTGTATCCAACACCAGCTATTTTTCGTTCAAAGGCATCGACGGCGAAACGCTGATTATCGAACTCGACAAGCTGGGTTTTGGCGTGGCGGCGGGTGCTGCGTGTTCGAGTGCCAATCCGGAGCCGTCGGCGACTTTGACCGCAATGGGCATCGCGCCCGAAATCGCGCGCGGCGCGGTGCGCTTTTCGTTGGGTGTTGCAAATACGGCACAGGATGTCGATGCGTTTTTGGTGGTGGTGAAAAGCGTGGTGGCTAAATTCAGGAACCTGACCGCGATGGCGGTCTGAGCAACGAGGTAATGCAATGAGCATACAACTGACAGAAAACGCAGCCAGACAGATTAAAACGCAGTTGACCAAGCGCGGCAAGGGCGTGGGCCTGCGCGTGGGCATCAAGAAAGTCGGTTGCTCCGGCTGGGCCTACACCTACGATTATGCCGATGAAATAAAAGCCGGCGATCAAGTGTTCGAAGCATTTGATAGCAAGTTGGTGGTTGATGACAAGAGCCTGGAAATTATCGACGGCTCGAAACTTGATTTCGTCAAAGAGGGCTTGAAGCAAACCTTCAAGTTTGAAAACCCGAATGTCGATGCCACCTGCGGCTGCGGCGAGAGTTTTAGTGTCAAAACGGCAGTTAAATAAAAAACTGTTTAAAAACAAATACTTACGATATGTCCACCGCAGCCATTGAGCAGTTAGTCAATCAGCCCTACAAGCACGGCTTCGTCACCGATATTGAATCGGATACGGCAGCCAAAGGGTTGAGCGAAGAAACCATCCGTTTTATTTCGGCGAAGAAAAACGAGCCGGCGTGGCTGCTCGAATTTCGTCTGAAAGCCTATCGTCATTGGCTCACCATGACGCCGCCGGCGTGGCCCAACGTGCACTATCCCGAAATCGATTTCCAGAACATCAGTTACTACTCCGCGCCGAAGTCGAAGAAAAAACTCGCGAGCATGGATGAAGTCGATCCAGAGTTGCTCAAGACCTTCGAAAAACTCGGCGTGCCGATGAACGAACGAGCCGCACTTGC
>JAYUAH010000710.1:0-3113 GCA_043741415.1 Betaproteobacteria bacterium | reverse complement strand
TGGTCATGACACTGCTCGCCGGCACGCAAGTCACCTTCGCGCAATCGGGCGATGAGGCAACCGTGGCACAGACGGTCGAATCCTTGCGCAAGGCCATGTTTGCCAAGGACGCCAAGCAGTTTGAGGCATTGATATCGGAAAACGTCAGCTACGGCCATTCTGCGGGCCGTATCGAAAACAAGCAGGAATTTATTAAGGCAGCGCTGGCGAACAAGTCGGTGATGAAATCGCTCACGTTCACCGATCAAACCGTCAAAGTCACCGGCAATTCTGCCGTCGTACGCAATACCTACAACGCCGAGAACGAACTGGACGGCAAGCCGAGCACCACCAAAATCGGCGTGCTCTTAGTGTGGGCGAAGGAAAGCGGCACGTGGCGGCTTTATGCGCGCCAGGCCTATCGTTTGTAATCGGCAATGCAACGAGGAGATTCGCCATGAGCAATACCGACGACACCGCCGCGCTGACACAGGTGATAGAGAAATTTTACAACGCCATCCGCGATAAAAACGCGGCGGCGTTTGAGCTACTGGTAACGCACGATTTGAGTTACGGTCATTCGTCCAGACGCATCGAAAACAAGGCCGAGTTCATTGCCAATGTGCTCAAACCCAATACAACGTGGAAAACCATTTACGGCGCGAAACAGGCGAACTATTTCAGTGGCGATACTGCAGTGTCGCGCCACATCATGGTGGGCGAAAACGCACGCGACGGCAAGCCCGGTACGTCCAATATGGATGTGATGATGGTGTGGCAAAAGCAGGGCGGCACGTGGAAGCTGCTGGCGCGTCAGGCCTACAAAGCATGAGACAAGCCTGAACTCACTTTCGGGAGGAGTGCATCATGAGCACACGCCGCCATTTTGTTGCGGGCGCCATGGTTACCATAGGGGCCGGCGCGCTGGCCGCTGCCGGCTGCCAAACCACCGGTAGCAGCAGCAAGCGCATGATTGTCGATGCGCAAATTCACCTGTGGAAAGCACCGACGCCCGACTGGCAGTGGGTGCCCGGAATGAAACCGCAAATGCCGGAACCCTTCACCATCGAGAAGCTGGTACCGCTGATGGACGAGGCCGGCGTCGATCGCGTAGTCATCGTGCCGCCGTCATGGCCAGGCGACCGCAACGATTACGGCCTTGAAGCCGCGCGCCGTTATCCATCACGCTTTGGCGTGATGGGCCGCATTCCGCTGCGCAATCCCAAATCGGCCGCGCTGCTGCCCGCGTGGCGTAGCCAGCCGGGCATGCTCGGCGTGCGCGTGACGTTTCTCGGCAACGATGCGGCGATGCTTACCGACGGTACCGCCGACTGGTTCTGGCCCGCCGCCGAAAAAGCCGGCCTGCCGGTGATGTTTCTCGCCAGCGAACAAGGCGCGTACTTTGCGCGCGTCGCCGAACGCCATCCGGGGCTGCAACTCATCGTCGATCACATGGGCTTGTCGCTATCGGTACCAGCGGTGCGCGAAGGCAAGTTCGACGGCCCGATCTCGCACACTTTGATGCTCGCGAAATATCCGAACGTGTCGGTGAAACTGTCTTCGGCACCGACGTATTCACTGGAGCCATATCCGTTCCGCGACATGGCGCCACACATCAAGCGCCTGTTTGAAGCCTACGGCCCGCGCCGCTGTCACTGGGGCACCGACATCACCAACGCATACACCAAAGCCACCTACCGCCAGCGCATCACCCACTTCACCGAAACCCTCGATTTCATGACGGAGGACGACAAGGATTGGGTGATGGGGCGCTCGATACTCGCACGCTTGAAGTGGGCCTGATGTTCGCAGGATTGATTCATGGGCGTATTGCGTAAAGAGCAAATCGCGCAGTGGCACTACGACGGATTTCTGTCACCGTTTCCATAGTTGAGCGCGCAAGAACTTAAAGTCTGCCGCGACGGATTGGATCGTTTCGAACAATGGCTCGGCGGACCGGTCAACGCCGTCGCCGATTTGCAGTGGCGTACCATGCCCTATCTTGTTTTGCCGTGGGCAGCGCATCTCGCGCGCAACCCGCGCATCCTCGATGTCGTCGAAGACCTGCTCGGCCCGGATATCCTGATTTACACCAGTACGTTTTTCATCAAAGAGCCGCACTCGCCCACCATCGCCGCCGGGCATCAGGACTCCACCTACTAACGCCTCGAACCCAAAGAAGAAGTGACGGTGTGGGTTGCGCTAACGGAAGCCAACGAAGCCGCAGGCTGCATGGACGCGCTATCGTTTCGCGGCCAGCCGCGGCAACTGATCCACATCTCGCGTGTGGTCAAAAACAGCGTCAACCACGCGAGCCAAGCGATCACCGAGCCGCTGGACGAAGGCGAGCCCGTAGCGATGCCGCTCAAGGCCGGGCAGTTTTCCATGCACCATCATGGCCTGTGCCCGCATCGCTCGGGGCCGAATACCGCGAGTCATCGGCGCGTCGGTCTCGGACTGAATTACATTGCCACCAGCGTGCGCCCGCGCGATTGTCGACAATCACCCGCCGGCCCCAGCTATCAGCCAGCTTTTGCCCGACGATGCGCGCGAGTATGTCGTTGACACCGCCGGGCGAGAATGCGACCACGTAACGAATGGGGCGCGTCGGATAATTTTGTGCCATAGTCACTGATGCGATAATTGACGCCACTACAGCGGCAACGCAAGCGCCGGTACGAACCTTCATATGAAATTTCCCGGTGAATTACAAAAAGAGATTGCCGAGAAAATGCGCCGCTACTTTATCTGATTTGAACCTCAATCCACGCGCGCCGATATCGGTGGTACGCCCGCGGGCGCCAGCAAGGTTGTCACGCAAACAGCGACGAATTTCGATATTGCATTTCCTCCTTGATCAATCCACGGACGGCAGCGCTGCTCGACACGCAAAAACCGAAAATACGTAAGTATTTGATTTTATTGAGTTTTTTATAATTCACCTCTTATTCCATTTCTATTTCAATAACTCATTAATGAGCTGACAATTTTCATTTTAAAAATGACAAATAATTATTGATCTGATGAAATGGAATTGGTATTAGCTGTGCGACGCGTCAATGCACCAGCGTTAAACCCTCCAGTGCGATCTCGGGTGCGTTGCCGGCAATCATGTCGCTCACGATCTTCGCGCA
>JAYUAH010000709.1:0-3115 GCA_043741415.1 Betaproteobacteria bacterium | reverse complement strand
AGGTGATAGAAATTCTTCGGCTTTTGCTCGGCAATCATTGCCAGCACACCCAGACTCATTTGCAAATCGCCCTCGGAATCGAACAGGATGACTTTCTTATTCGGCTGTGCCAGCGCCAAGCCCAGCGCGAACGATGCATGGCCGCCCATCGCCGGGTCACCCAGCGAGAGGTCGCGATTCTTCAGCGTACTGATGGCGTCCCAATGGCGGTTGGCGCGTCCCGACACGACGATGGCGTCGCCGCGATGCGGTTGAAACGCTTTCAACATTTCTTCCATGACGATCATGGTTTTCTCCTAGCGGTTAAAGCCGTGATACTCGTCACCCACGAGTATTGCCACTGGCCGTTTGTTTTTTTGTGCTTCCTCGAACGCCACCGAGATGCGTGGTGCGTCGCTGCTGTTCTCGACGAGGTAGTACTGAATGTGAAACGCATTGAGAAAGGGCTCGGTGTAAGTGGCCGCGGTGTCTTTGTTCACGCCGTGACGCGTATAACCGCGATAGCCCACCATCAACACCACCGGAATGTTCATGCCCATGGTCCAGCCGCGCATGGAGTCGCCGGACTCCATCAAGCCGGTATTTTGGATGAGAATGACCGGCTTGCCGCCACCGATATAAATGCCGGCTGCACACGAAAACGCCAGCCCCTCGCGCGGCACCGGCACCAGCGTGATCGAAGGCTCCGCCTTCATCAGCGTGTAGAGCCAGTTGGTTTCACTATCCGGCAGCCACACCACGTGCGTGATGCCGTTTTTTTTCATTTCAGCCAGAACGATTTCCGGGCTGAGGCTTGCTTCGGTGGTCATGGCGCCTCCCTGATGTGACTATGAACTTGCTGGGGTGATTTTTGCCACATCTTCAATAATAATTTTGCGGCACTTCGCGCAGAAACACCGGCAGATCGGTCACCGGCGGACGGCAGTTCGGCACGTGATACATCATGTCGCCGACAAAGCCGCGGTGATACGCGGTGTGGTGGTACAAATGCAGCAGCATTTCGGCGAGCGACATCACTACTTGATTGCCGCCGATCAACACCACCGGACGGCGATCGGCCATGGTTTCATCGGTCTGCTTGTCGCTCCATTGCTCGTACCATTTGTCGATGACTTGCTGCTTGGTCCACAGCTCGGCGAGCGTCGGAAAGTCGGGCGTGTTGCGCGCGGCGAGGCCGTGATCGCGGCCTTCCAGGTGGGCCTGCCAGATCACATTGATGATGTAAATGTGATTCATCGTGTGCACCATGTTCTTGAACAGGCTCTTACGCTCTTTTACGTCTTCGCCTGGCGGCAATGCGGCAAGCGCGTCGAACCAGACTTTGTTCGACCAGGTGTTGTAACGCGTGAATAAGCGGGCAGTTTTAACGGGAATCATGATGGACCTCCAGATGGGAAAACAGAATCATAGCGAAATTCCACGCGTCACGTCGTTTCTACGCGGGACTTAATCAGCGCGGATATTCGCCGCGCGCACAATCTCCGCGTAACGTTTCATTTCGCTGTGCACAAATTGGCGGAATTCCTCCGGCGAATTGGCGATCGGTTGAAAGCCGACACCGTCCATCAAGGCGCGCATTTTCGGCGCTTGCAAGGCGCTGCGCGCTTCGGCATTGAGCCGGCGCACGACGTCCGCAGGCGTTTTGGCCGGCACAAACCAGCCGTGCCAAGTGAAATCCACCACCATGTCGGTGATGCCCGATTCGGCAAGCGTGGGCACCTCGGGTGTGGCCGCAAGCCGCGTCGCACCGGTAAAGGCGAGCGCGCGCAGACGTCCCGATTTCACGAAGGGCACCGCGGCGGGCGGTGGTACGAAGGTGACGTGCACTTCGCCCATGATCAGCGAGGTAAAGGTTTCGTTGCCGCCTTTGAACGGCACGTGTTGCAACGGAATGCCGGTGCGCTGCTTAAACATTTCGGTGGCCAGATGCAAGGTGTTGCCCGCGGGTGGCGAGCCGTATGACAGCGGTTTTGCTTTGGCGAGTGCGATGAACTCCTTGACGCTGGCCACCCCCAGCGTCGGCGACACCAGCATCAGATAGCCGCCGGCGTTGCCGATGTTAATCACTGGTGTGAAATCGCGGAGCACATCGTAGGGCAGGTTTTTGTAGACCAGGGCATTGATCACGAATGCGGGCGGCGAGTGAAGCAGTGTATGGCCGTCGGGCACTGCTTTTGCGACGATTTCCGCGCCGATGATGCCGTTGGCGCCGGCGCGATTATCGACAATAACGTTTTTGCCGAATTGCGTGTCGAGCTGTGCCGCCAGCCCGCGCGCGATCACGTCGGGGCTGCCGCCGACGGCGAAGGGAACGATGATGCGTATGGGGCGGTTGGGATATTCGGCGGCTGTGGCGGCGGACCATGCAGTGCAGGCTGCAATGTACCCCGCCCAGTGTTGTGCGTAACGCATCAATGAATTCTGATGTTGCCGTCTTTAACCACTCGCGACCACGTGGCGACATCCTGCGCGATCACGCGCGCGAAGCCATCCGGCGTAGAGGGCGAAGGCTCGGAGCCGCCGGCGCGCAAACGCTCCTGCACATCCGGCAATTTGAGGATGCGCGCGACTGATTGATTCAGCCGCGACACGATGTTTGCGGGTGTGCCCGCTGGCACCCACAGGCCGGCCCAGCCATCGACGGCGTAACCGGGAACCAGTTCGCCGATGGCTGGTAGATCGGGCAGTGTGGCCGCGCGCTTGGCAGTACTCACGGCGAGCGCGCGTACTTTGCCGGCTTTGATCTGCGTGCCCAATACCAACTCGGTGGCGATCATGGCGTGGATTTGCCCGCCTAGTAGATCGGTGAGTGCGGGGCCGTCGCCCTTGTACGCGACATGCGTGAGTTTGGTTTTGCTCAGTTGCTGCAATAGTTCGCTTGCGAGATGCGGCGTGCTGCCGCTACCGGGCGAGCCGAAGTTGAGCGCGCCGGGTTGTGCGCGCGTGAGTTCGATGAATTCCTTGAGATTGCCGGCTTTGACCGATGGATGCACCGCGAGTATGAACGGCGAAATCATGATCATGCTTACCGGCGTAATGCCCTTCACCGGATCGTACGGCAGCTTGTAGAGCACGGCGTTGGCGGCGTAGCTCGAAGTGACGATGACGATGGTGT
>JAYUAH010000708.1:0-3128 GCA_043741415.1 Betaproteobacteria bacterium | reverse complement strand
TTGCGTCACGGCCACCGCTTCAGGCGCGGCAGTGGTTGCCGCAATGCTGTCGTGCACACGCTTGCCGCCCAGGGTGTTGGCCAGTGTTTCGACCAACTGGTCGATGTCAATCGGCTTGGTCAGATATGCGGTGAATCCCACTTTTTTTAGCTCCTCTTCGAATCCCTTCATGGCGTTTGCGGTCAACGCGATCACCGGCACGGTCAAGCCTTGCTCGCGCATCTTACGCGTCGCGAGGTCGCCGTCCATAACCGGCATCTGGATATCCATCAGCACCACATCGAAATTTCCGGCGAGCGCTTTTTGCAGCCCCACTTGGCCGTTTTCCGCGTGCTCTACGGTGAGGCCGCACTCGCCGAGCACCAACGCAACCAGCTCGCGGTTTTCGGGACCATCGTCCACCACCAGTATGCGCGAGGGTGGAAAGGCCCACCGCACCGCACCCACCGCCTGCACCTCTGCCGCGACCGCCAGCACGTCGTCCGGCGCCAGCATCGGCACGCCGGCGAGCGGCCCGCATTCCACGGTCACGGCAAAAGTGCTGCCGCGTCCGGGCACGCTGCTGGCAACAATATCACCGCCCAGCGCGCGCGCAAAACGACGGCTGATGGACAAGCCCAAACCAGTGCCGCCGAAACGCCGCGTGACGCTGGTATCCGCCTGTACAAACGCTTCAAATATGCTGTCCAGCTTATCGGCCGCAATGCCGATGCCGCTGTCGATCACATCGATCGCGAGCAGCCGGCTCGCATGCACCGTCTTCACGTGCAGCACCACCCGCACCGCACCTTTTTCGGTGAACTTGATGGCGTTGCCGATCAGATTGGTCACGATCTGGCGCAAGCGCCTGGGATCGGATTGAATGCTGGCGGGAATCGGCGTCGCCGCTTCAAACGTAAGTGCGACATCTTTTTGCCGCGCCACCGCCGTCAGCACAGTTACCACCTCGCGCACGATATCGTGCGGCGCACAGGACATACTTTCCATTTCCATCTGCCCGGCCTCGATCTTGGATAAATCCAGAATATCGTTGATCAGTTCCAGCAGATGCGTGCCGCTGGAATGGATGGTGTCTAGGAATTTCGCCGAATCCTTTTCGTTCTTGCCGTAGCCGCGCCGCAGCAGTTCGGTAAAGCCCAATATCGCATTCATCGGCGTACGGATTTCGTGACTCATGTTGGCGAGAAATTCGCTTTTCGCCTTGTTCGCCGCTTCGGCCTCATTCTTGGCTTTGTTCAGCGCCACTTTGCCGAGCTCGATTTGCGTCACATCGTTAAGGCTGATGAACACGCCGTTGGCCTTGCCGCCGCTCGCCAGTACCGGTGAACAACTCACCACCAGATAGCGCGGTTGTCCCTGCGCGTTGAGCAGATTGAGCACGCCGTCAGGCTGCACACTGGCGTCGCGCAAGGTCGCCAACCACGGCAACTGATCTTTCGACACCGGCTGGCCATTGGCATCCAGCCAATCCAGTCCCGCAGCACTTTGGCCGATCAGCTTATCCACCGGGATGCCGAGGAAGCCGGCGAACGAATGATTGGCAAGCACAATGTTCTGCCGGCGATCCACAATCAACAGGCCCTCGGCCAGCGTGTCGAGCGCCGCACGCACGCGTCCCGGTACCGCTTGCGAGGGATCGAGCTGGCGCAACACCTTGGCCAGATAAAAATAAAACGACACGAAACAGCCGAGAAATACGAACGCTGCCAGCTTGAACAACGGATGATTCAACACCGAAAAAATACCTTCGCCGACCAGGGGCCGGTAACGGATTTCCAATTGTCCCCAGCGCGTATCGCCGGACATGATAGGCACTTGCGTCTGCGTGTCGGTCGCATGATTGCCTTCGGTGGGCAACCACAGCGCCTGATGATCGCCGATCGCCACCAGCACTTTGCCCTCGGCATTGCGTAGCGCCATCGACAGCACGTCGGGATTGCGTTGCACGACCAGGCGCAATGTCGATTCCAGCAAACGCGGTTCGCCGCGGGTGGCAAGCACCGTGCCCGTCGCGGCAATGGTCTCCGATAGCGCGCTGCGTCCATCGCGCAACGCGGCAACGCGGTCGGGCACCAGCCCCATAAAAGCAGCCGCGAGCAACAGGCTCACGACCAGCACCGCGAGTCCAAACGCGATATAGGTTCTCGCGTTAAACCATTTCATACGGGCGTCCCGTTGCGCGCGCGCCCGTTGCCGGCATCGCGCGTGGCTTCAGGCGTTGCCGGCGCAGGCTCGCTCACCATGGACTCCACGGATTCGCCATCGTCATCATCATCGTCTTCGTCGTCATCTTTAAGGCGGCCCAAGACCGGCAGCGGATCGACGAAGCGCCACGCCGGCAGCGACGACAACAAGCTCGTCAGCAGCAACCCGCCGCGCAACAGCCAAAACACGTATCCCACCGACATACTGACACCGGCCGCCACCGACGACACGACGATGTTCTGCTCCAGTTGCCCGTCGGCTCGCGTCTCGTCGCGCAAGCGATTCAATTCGCCGATGAAGGCCGTGCCGCTGGTGGCCGACGAAATACGTTCGGCCGTTACCGCTTCCAGCGGTCGCAGCGCAGTAACGCTGAAGGATGTGACGCCCCCGTCCAGCGTGAATCCCTGCAAGGCGCCCAGGGCTATGGCAGGTGCCGATCCGGCATTTCGTGGGCGCACCGGCTCTTCGGCCAAGCCAACAGCACGCGAGCCGAACGCTGCATCACTGGGCGCGACGGCTCGCGGCCCCAGAACCGCATCGACGCTCGCACTCGGCGGCAATGCGGCCTCTCCCACCGTAACCACACTGGGTGTGGTAGCAGGAACGGCGACGGTGGGCGTAACCGCCGGCGTTGGCGAACTTGCCGGCGGCGTGGTAGCCACAGGCTGCGGCACGGGTGCGGGCCCCGGCACCAGCGTTGGTTGGATCAATAGCGAAACGTTGCTGCTGGCCGCGCTGTAGGCGGTGCCATCGCTCACCTGGAAACCGAACGCGGTGGTTACGGGTTGGGAGATACCCGCCTGCGCTACGAACTGAAACTTACCTGCTGCGATATCGGCGGCCACTATTTCTTGATTCACGGCAACCGCAACGTTATCCAGCGTGAGTATGCCGCCGCCGGGCAACGCGGTTACTTTGATTTT
>JAYUAH010000707.1:0-7356 GCA_043741415.1 Betaproteobacteria bacterium | reverse complement strand
TTGTGCCTGCGCCACAACACCACCGAATACGAGCAACTGGATGCGTATCACGCCGTCGTCAACGCGGATGGCACGACGACGATCCCCACATTCGATGGCCCGAAAGTGCGGCAGATCGCGATTCCCACCACTCTTTCCGGCGGCGAGTTTCAACATCAGGGCGGCTGCACCGATACGCGCCGCAAAGTAAAACAGAGCTTTCGTCATGCGCTGCACATTCCGCGCGTGAGTATTCTCGATCCTGCGCCAACCGTGCATACGCCGCTGTGGGTGTGGCTGTCGACAGGCCTGCGTGCGGTGGATCATGCGACCGAAGCGTTGTGCTCGGGCAAGTCCAATCCGGTGAGCGACGCAAGCTTCATGCAGGCCTTGCGTTTGTTAAGCCGCGGTTTGCCGCGCGTGAAACAGCAGCCAGATGATCTCGATGCGCGCCTCGAATGCCAGTTGGGCGTGTGGTGTGCGATGGCGGGCCGTGTCGCCGGCGTGCCGATGGGTGCGAGTCACGCCATCGGTCATGTGCTGGGTGGCAGTTGCGATGTGCCGCATGGTTATACCTCGTGCGTGATGCTGGCACCGGTGCTGCGCTACAACCGCGCGGTGAACGCCGAGCGTCAGCGGTTGGTGGCCGAGGCGATGGGCCATCCCGGTGAAGATGCGGCGGAAGTGATTGCTGCGTTTGTTGCTGGTTTGGGATTGCCGGGAAGGCTTGCGGATGTGGGGGTCAAGCGCGAGCAGTTTGCGATGATCGCCGATCATGCCATGCATGACAGTTGGCTGCATACCAATCCGCGCAAGATTACCGAGGTTGCGCAAGTGATGGAGATTTTGGAGTCGGCGGCGTAGCACGTCTCTAAATAGTGATGATCCCGTTCGGGCTGAGCCCTTCGACTGCGCTCAGGAGAGCCTTGTCGAAGCCCTCGTGCTCAACCACGCCCTTCGACAAGCTCAAAATCCCTGAGCGGGTCGTACGCAAGATTTGGGTACAGCGTGGGCGCGGTGGTGTTGGCGATGCCACCGAACAGTATGGTGTATCCATCCGGCTGTGACTTCGCCACGATTTCACTGCCATAGTTTTGCCCGGCACCGGGCCGGTTGTCCACAATCACCGGCTGCCCCCACACGTCGCTAAGATTTTTGCCGATGCCGCGCGCGAGTATGTCGGTAATGCCGCCGGGCGCGGAGGGCACGACGAAGCGGATCGCGCGATTGGGATAGGCGCCTTGTGCGAACACAACGGTGGGCAGCAATGCGCAGGCGCATAACCATCTGACTTGTTTGAGAATAATCGCCGCCTTTACGTGATGGATGCTGTTATAAAAAACTGTTTAAAAACAAATACTTACAATAAATCGATGCTCGCTTGCCGGGCGTGCGCATTTAGTGCCTAACGATAAGGTTACTGTGCTCAGTGTAATGCGGCTTCGCATCCATCATGTTTGCAATTTATTTTTTACGATTTTTTTTGTTCAGTTCAATGTTGATTGCCGGTAGCGCATGGGGCAACCATTTCCTGTCAAACCCGTGCGCATCATGCTGCCCTTCACACCGGGCGCCAACGCGGATTTGATCGGCCGCATTGTTGCGCAGCGCGTGTCGCCGCTGTGGGGCCAGCCGGTGCTGCTGGATCACCGGCCCGGCGGGTCCACTAATATCGGCACGGAGTTGGCGGCACGTGCGCCGGCGATAGTCGATGGCGTCGGCGGCCATGTGGAAATGATATTCGTGGGCGTTTCATCGATATTGCCATCGATCGAAGCGGGCAAGCTGCGACCGCTCGCCACTAGCAGCGAGAAACGACTGCCGATGATTCCGCAGGTGCCGACCTTCATCGAATCAGGCTATCCGGAAATGACCACCAGCGTGCGGTTCGGTTTGCTCGCGCTGGCGGCGACACCACCGGAAATTATTTCGCGTATCAACACCGATGTGGCGCGCGTGGTTGCCCTGTCGGCGGTGCGCAAGCGTCTGATCGACGACGGGCAGGAGCCGGGCGGTGGTTCGCCTGATAATTTCGGGCGCTTTATCCGCAGCGAAATCACCCAGTACGCGAAGGTGGTGAAAGCCGCGCGACTGCGCGTCGAATAACCGACGGGGGCTGTTCTCCCATTGGGACGGCACGCGCAAACCTCACGAGCCGTGCCCAACAGCGTGGCCCTGTTATTCGCTCACGCGCCTTATGGTCACGGTGCCCACAGGTATTTTGTTGCCGTCCTTCACGAACATCGGCGCGCTGTTTATTGCAATCGGCTGAAACGGTGTTGCAGCGATTTTCGGCGCTTTGTAGGTGGTGGCGTTGTTGGTGCCGGAATCCCACGCGTAGAGGGTGATGGTTTCTTGGTCGATCCACTGGCCGTCGCGTTTGAGTTGCACCGCGGGTACACCGGTAAACCAGTCGGGGCTGGGTGCCACCATGGCCGCAAGCGACAGTAGATCGTAACGTCCGCTCGCGCTCACGCGTGTGGTGGATTTTCCGCCGACCACGTGGATTGGGCTCAGTTGAAACACCGCGCCGACGCTGCCTTTGCCGCGCGCGGCATCGATCTCGCTGTCGAAGGGCGATACGCGTCCGCGCTGCGACAGTAATTCGAGGCCGGGTGTCGCCGTGCCGTTCGTGGCGAACAGCGTATAACCGCCATCATGCACGGCGCCGATCGCCGGCGAGAAATGCGCACTGTCGCCGGGCCACTCGAGCGGATGCGTGTGCTGCGACCACGCGCGTTCAAGGGTAATTTCATAAGTAGCATTATTGGCGACTGCGTGGGTAACCGAGGTCGATTCCGCGGCAACGGCGCCGGTAGCGGTCAGCGGCAGCAAAACCGCGGCAATGAGATATTTCAAGACGTCGTGCTTATGCATGATGATTCCTTTTCATTTGATGATGGCGACACGAGGTAGTCGCGCAACAACGCCTGTCCTTACGTGGGGCGTGCTCGATATTTGAGGTTAGTGGCGCACGCTTCTTGTCAGCCGGTCCAGACGTCGGGCAATCGGCCGAATACTTACAAACTGCACGTGGCGCTTGCTGTTCGCGGTCGCGCGGGCTACCTTATGGGGACTTCCGGACGACCATGCCTATCTCTTCTTATCAGCAACGCTTGGCAGCCCGCCTGTTGGCCGGGGTGGGGCTGTGCGCGTTCGTTGTTTGGGCGAGCGCGTGCTGCGCCGATACCCCGGAGTCGCATGCCGACTATCCGGTCAAACCCATACGCATCATCGTGGCATCGTCGGTGGGCGCGGCGGATGATTTTTTTGCGCGCCTGCTGGCCGATGATCTGGAAACGGTTTACCAGCGCAGGGTGTTGATCGACAATCGTCCGGGTGCGGGCGGCTTGATCGGCAACACGCGTATGTCGCGCGCCAACGCCGACGGTTACACCTTGGGCATGGTGGGTGTGACGCGCATTATCACCGAGCTGATGCGCGAGCAGCCGCCGTACCGCGCGCTCGGCGATATTGTTGGCGTGGCCCACGTGGCATCGATTACCAATGTGCTGGCGGTCACGCGCACGCTGCCGGTGACCACCGCGCGCGAGTTTGTGACCTACGCGCGCGTGCGTCCCGGCGAACTCAACTACGCGTCGCTGGGCATCGGCTCGGCCTCGCATCTGGCGGCCGAGGTGTTCTCGCGCGCGCTCGGCATTGACGCGGTGCATGTGCCGTTTCGCATGGCGACGGATTCGTTTGTCGAGATGGCGCTGGGCCGCGTGCATTACGCGATCTATACCCTGCCGGCGGCACTGGGCCCGGTGCGCGAAGGGCGGCTGCGCGCGCTGGCAGTAATGACGCCGCAACGCAGCCCCACACTGCCCCATGTGCCGGCGATTGCCGAGGTGGGGTTGCCGGAGGCGCAGTTCGATAGTTGGTCAGGCATCGTCGCGCCCACCGGCACGCCGCGGCGCATTGTCGAACAATTGCACAGCGACATCGGGCGTGCGTTGCGCAAGACAACCCTGCGTGCGCGCTTTGTGAACCAAGGCGCCGAAACCACGCCCGACACCACCCCCGATGGCTTCATGCGCCATATGCAGGAAGAATATCTGAGATTTCAGTCGATCATACGTGTGGGCGGCATCAAGCCGGAGTGAGTGGGTAACATCGCATTTGGGGAAGATAAAAAAATGAATTATTCAATCGGCACGCCATTGTTGGCACTCGTGGTCAGTGCGGTTTCCATTTCAACCTTCGCGCAGAATCCAGGCGCGGCACGGCAGCCGGCGCCGGCGTGGGCGTATCCGGTGAACCCGCCGGATTTCAAACCGGTTCCCGATAACGGATCGATACGGCGCGTGCCCGGCAGCACAGCCGGTTACACGTTGACGCAAACGCGCGACCGCTTTGTTGCGCTGGATTGGCATCCGGCCGATCACCCGCCGCTGCCGGAAGTGGTTGCGCGCGGACGCAAGCCGGACGTGTTCGCCTGCGGCTTTTGTCATCGCGCCGATGGACCCGGCGGGCCTGAGAATGCCAATCTCGCCGGGCTGCCCGCCGCGTACATCATTCAACAGATGAACGACTACAAAAGCGGCGCGCGCACAACCGCGGTGCCCAAACGCAATACGGCGCTGATGATCTCGCTCGCCAAGGACATCACCGATGCGGAGATCGAAGCCGCGGCGAGCTATTTTTCGTCGCTCAAACCACGCTGGACAGTGAAGGTGGTGGAAACCGATGTGGTGCCCAAGACCTTCGTCGCCGGCTGGTTTCTGGCGGATACCAAAAGCGGTGAGCAAGAGCCCATCGGGCAGCGCATCATCGAAGTGCCGGAAGATCTCGAACGCTTTGAAAGCCGCGATACGCGCTCGACCTTTATCGCTTACGCGCCCAAGGGCAGTATCAAAAAAGGTGAAGCGCTGGTGAGTAACGGTGTGGCCGGGCCGGCAACACAATGCGCATCGTGTCATGGTGCGGATCTGAAAGGCGTGGGCGCGATTCCGCCGATTGTCGGACGATCACCGAGCTACATGGTGCGCCAGCTTTATGATTTTCAAAGTGGCGCGCGGGCGGGTGCGGCGGCGGCCCAAATGAAACCCATCGTCGATAAAATGAGTGTTGACGACATGGCGGCGATAGCGGTCTATCTGACGACGCGCGCCCCGTGAACGTCATTGCGAGCGTTGTTAAAAAATTGTTTAAAATCAAATACTTACATAAAAATACCCTATTGTCATTTTTAAGCGAAGGACGACATCATGACCATCAAACTCAATCATCTGCACATCAAAACTAAAACGCCGGAGAAGACCGCGAAATTTTACGCCGATACCTTCGGCGCAAAAATCACCAGTCAATCGCCCAGTGGCGGCTATCGCGTCGATCTCGACGGCTTGTCGTTGAACATCACTGAGCTGCATCCCACGCAACAGCGCGAGCAAAGTTATGGCATGGAACATATTGCGATGGATACCGACCAGCTCGATACGCTGGTGGCCAAGTTGAAAGCGGGTGGTGCAAAAATACTCGAAGAAACCGTGGTGACGGGCGGACGCCGCGTGTGTTTTTTCGAAGGACCGGATGGCGTGCAGCTTGAATTTATTGAGATGAAGTAACGCACGTTCAGGATTTTTTTTAAACAATTTTTTGGAGATGCTCATGGCTGCAATCGAACCCTTACGTGTCGGTTTCATCGGTGCCGGCGGACGCTGGGGCCCCAGTGCGCACGGCCCTGCGCTGCAAAAGGTGCCGGAGGTCAATCTCTACGCCGTGTGCACGGCGCACGTGGACACTGCACAGGCCGCGGCTGATAAATACGGCGTGAAGCAGGCCTACAGCGATGTCAAAACCATGGGTGCTGATCCCAAAGTGGAGGCCGTGTTGGTGGCGGTGCGCGTGCCCGCGCACTTCAAGCTCACCATGGATGCACTGGAGACGGGCAAGCACGTCTACTGCGAATGGCCGCTCGGCGCTAACACTAAAGAAGCCGAAGCAATGGCCGCGTTCGCGCGCAAGAAAAATGTGCGCACAATGGTCGGCCTGCAACGCCGCGCGTCGCCTGCCTACCTCTACATGCGCGAGCTGATTCAAAGCGGCTACGTCGGCAAAATACTGTCGGTGAACATGACGCACATGGGCAGCGGCGTGTTGACGCGCACATCGGATCGCACCTGGCAGCGCGATGTCAATCTTGGCGCCAACACGATGACCATTACTTTCGGGCATTCGATGGACGCGCTGTGCATGGTGGCGGGCGAACTCGCCGAGGTGTCGGCGGTGGTCAGCACGCAAGTGCCGCAATGGTACGAGACCGACACCAAAAAATCCGTGGACGTGACCTCGCCCGACAACATCATGCTCACCGGCCGGCTCGACAACGGCGCGGTGATAAGCGCTAATCTCGGCGTGCATCCGTATCAGGGCAGTGGCTACCGTTTTGAAATTTACGGCAGCGAAGGCACACTGATGATGATCGGCGGCGGCGAAGCCGGCATGGAATTAAAACGCAAAATCATGGGCTGGAACACACGCAACAGCAAAGACGACAAAGCACTGCAAGAGTTACCCGTGCCGGAAAAATACAAATGGGTGCCCGAAGACATCCGCAACGGCGGCCCCTCGTACGACGTGGGTCAGATGTGGGTGAAGTTCGCCGAAGCTATCCGTAACGGTGGCACCGGCGCGCCCGTCGAAGCGGATTTTGATCACGCGGTGCGGCGCCACAAAATGCTCGACGCCATCCGGCGTGCGTCTGAAACCGGGCAGCGGCAGAAGGTGGTGCTCTAACGCGACGTCTGGTTCAGCGGCTTGCACACGAACGATTAGTACGTGTGCTCGCCGCGAATCGTGATCCGGTGCATGACTCTACGGTAACCGTAGTAGTCGTTGACGGGATAGTGCAGTGCGCGACGGTTGTCCCACACCGCCAGCGATCCCACGGCCCAGCGAAAGCGACAGGTGAATTCGGGCTTGGTCGCGTGGTTGATCAGGTAGGTGAGCAGCGGCCTGCTTTCGTCTTCGGTCATACCGACAATCTGGCGCGTGATGCCGATGTGGCACAGGTAAAGTGCCTTGCGTCCCGTTTCGGGATGATGCCGCACCAGAGGGTGCTCGCAGGGTTCGGCGGGCTCTTCGGGCGCGGTGGGCGCCATGGCGGCAGGACGTTTTTTCTTTTTGTCGTAGACGCTGATGGTACGCAGGTTGGCAATCATCGCTTTCATGCCGTCGGAAAGCGTGTCATAAGCCTTGTGCAGATTGGCGAACAGCGTATCGCCGCCGACGGGCGGCACCTGTTTGGCATAAAGCATGGTGACGCGCGCGGGTGTGGGCGTGAACATCTGGTCGGTGTGCCAGTTTTCGCCGAACACGGTGGTGTCATCCTCTTTTTTCACGATCTCGATGACGCCCGGATGATTCGGCAGGCAC
>JAYUAH010000706.1:0-3144 GCA_043741415.1 Betaproteobacteria bacterium | reverse complement strand
ATCCATCATTAACGCCACCGCGCCGCTGTTCGGCGCACTACTGTCATTGCTGTGGCTAGCGGGACACAACAGTAAGCGCATGAGTGTGCATGGCATCGCGGGCTTGGTGTTGGGATTTGCCGGCGTCGCGGTGCTGGTCGGCGGCGAGGGCTTTAGTGACAGCAACACACCCACGCTGGCAATTGCCGCAGCGTTTCTCGCCAGCGCGCTCTACGGCGCAATCTCCAATTATTCGCAAGCCATCAAGAACACAGAACCGTTTTCCAATGTGCTCGGCAGCCTGTGGATCGCCGCGTTGGCGATGACGCCGTTGATGATATTGTTTCCGGCGCGCGAGACGCCGGGTTATGCCGCCTGGGCTTCGGTCGCCCTGCTGGGCATACTCTGCACCGCCATCGCCTACGTGGTGTACTTTCGGTTGATCGAACAAATTGGCGCAGCGCCCGCGCTCACCGTGACATATTTGATTCCCGTGTTCGGCACACTGTGGGGCGTGGTGTTTTTGGATGAACACATCGGCGCCCATCACGTGCTGGGGGCGGCGATGATACTTGCAGGCATTGCGCTGGTAGCGCGCGCACGGCGGGTGGAAACTGGCTAACTCGATGCAGCCGACGGCCTGCCGCCGGACGCTGTAGAATCTCACTTCGAACTTTTCCAGCACACCTCTATCACTCGGGAGAAACAATATCATGCGCATGAACCGTGTCAAAAAACTTTGGCGTGAAGGCAAGCCCGCGATAGGCGCCTGGCTATCGATACCCCACCCCGTGCAAGCCGAGTTCATGGCCCATACCGGTGTCGATTGGCTGTGCATCGACATGCAGCACGGCTGCATCGACTACTCGGATGTGGTGCCGATGCTGACCGCGATTTCCACCACCAACGTGACGCCGTTTGTGCGTGTGCCGTGGAACGAACCGGCGATGATCATGAAGGTGCTGGATGCCGGTGCTTACGGCGTGATCGTGCCGATGGTGAGCAACCGCGCCGAGGCCGAGCGTGCAGTGGCCGCCTGCCGCTATCCGCCGGTGGGCATGCGCAGCAACGGGCCCAACCGCGTGATGCTGTATGCGGGAAGCGACTATCAAAAATACGCGAATGACGAAGTAGCCTGCGTGGTGATGATCGAAACCCCCGAGGGTATTGAGAAGCTCGACGAGATTATTTCCACGCCCGGCGTGGATGCGGCGTATATCGGGCCCACCGATCTGGCGCTAGCGCTCGGCCTGCCGCCGGTGATGGACAACGACGAACCCAAGCACGTGGCCACCGTCAATCGCATACTCGAATCCTGCAAGCGCCACAAAACCATCGCCGGCATCCACACCGCCAGCTCCAAGTTTACGCAGCGCTATCTGGATCAGGGTTTCCAGATGGTCATGCTCGGCACCGATCGTGCGGCGATGTCGAGTTTCATGAAGGCCGAAGTGGGGCGCTTGAGTGGGTGGACGCCGCTGGTGCCGGTGGGTGCGCCGGATAAAGGCGGGTACTGAGCGACAGGTCGGAGCGACAGGTCGCTGACGCAGCGCCGCGTCAACCCTCATCGAAAGGGATTGCGAACCTTCAAAGTTCTCTCGAAGGTTTGCCCGTGCTGCAAGTCCTCCGTCACCAGGGTTTTGCAGCCGGCCAATAGTGCCGCCGCAACCACCATAGCGTCATAGACCGATAGTCCGTAGCGCTCGGCAATGTGCAATCCGCGGTCGTGGGTTTCTTCGCTAAGCGGCACCGCCTTGCACACGGCACGCAGGGTCGAGAGCACTTCACGGATTTCGGCAATCGACAGCTTGCGTTTGCGCAAAGCCACGGCAGCGAATTCATTCAGTACTTGGACGCTGAGAATGCCGCCGGCGCTTAACTCGCGTTCTGCGAGATCGGCTTTAGCGTCGTCGCCCGAAAGCAGGTAGAGCAGAACGTTGGTATCAAAGAACCGTTCAGCCAGGTTCATTGGCTTCGAGACGGTCGAACTTGAAATCGGCGGGAAGCCGCCCGCGAAATTTTCTCAGCCGCGCCAGCAACTCGCGCGCTTGCGGGCGTTTTTTTACCTCGAACACGCGTGACCCGACGACGTGAACTTCGATATCGTCACCTTCTTTGAGCGTGAGCGCGTCGACTACCGCGGCGGGCAGCCGCACCGCCAGGCTATTGCCCCACTTGGCGACCTGCATAGCAAACTCCTTTTGATATACACGAATATATTGTATATCCAAGAGGACATGCTTGCAAACAAAATCCCAAAGGAATTTATATAACTATTTGATTTTAAACAATTTTTTAATCAACCGGGATCTTGGCGTTACGAATGACTTTGCCCCACTTGTCGCTCTCCGCTTTGATGAACGCCGCGAATTCCTCCGGCGTATTGCTTACCGGCTGCGTGCCGAGGTTACTCAGCAGTTGCGACACTTTCGCGTTGGTCACTGCGCGTGCGATTTCGCGATGCAGGCGCTCGACGATTTCTTTCGACACGCCTGCAGGCGCGAGCAGGCCGTACCACTGCGTCACTTCATAGCCGGGCAGCAGCTCGTTCATTGCCGGCAGGTTAGGCATGCTGCGCTTGGGGCCGGTAGTGGCGAGCATGCGCAGCTTGCCCGTTTGTGTCAGCGGCACCACCGACGGACCGCTGCCGAACATCATGCTGGCCTCGCCGGTCATGATGCCGATGGCTGCCGGGCCGTTGCCTTTGTACGGGATGTGCACAATATTTACTTTGGCCAGCAGATTGATCAGCTCGCCGCCAAGATGCGGGCCGCCGAGCAAACCGCTGGAGGCATAGCTGAGTTCGCCGGGCTTGGCTTTGGCCAACGCCAGCAAGTCCTGCGCGGTCTTGACGGGCAAAGTGGGATGCACGGTGAGCACGTAGTCAGACGTCGCGACCAAACTCAGCGGCTGAAAATCGCGCGCCACGTTGTAGGTGAGCTTCGCGCCCGCGCCCGGCAAGATCGCCATCGGCGCCACGTTGCCGAGCACCATGGTGTAGCCGTCGGGTGCGGCCTTCGCCGCCAACTCCGTGCCGATGCGGCCGCTGGCGCCGCCACGGCTATCGACGATGACTTGCTGGCCCATTTGATCGGACAGCGCTTGCGCCACGATGCGCGCGGAGGCATCGGTGCCGCCGCCGGGCGGATAGGGCGAGATCAAGCG
>JAYUAH010000705.1:0-7377 GCA_043741415.1 Betaproteobacteria bacterium | reverse complement strand
TCATCATCAAGGCCGATGTGCAGGGCTCGTATGAAGGCTTGGCGCACGCGCTGGGCAAGCTCTCGACCGATGAAGTCAAGGTCAATATCGTGCACTCGGCGATCGGCGGCATTACCGAGTCGGACATCAACTTGGCACTCGCGTCCAAGGCCGTGGTGATCGGCTTTAACGTGCGTGCCGATGCGGCCGCGCGCAAGTTGGCCGAGAGCAGCGGCATCGATATCCGCTACTACAACATCATTTACGAAGCGGTCGACGAGATCAAAGCGGCAATGACCGGCATGCTGTCGCCGGAACGCAAAGAAAGCATTTTGGGCACGATTGAAGTGCGCAATATTTTCAAGATTTCGAAAGTCGGCACCGTGGCGGGTTGCTTTGTGAACGACGGTCTCGCGCGGCGCAACGCCAAGGTGCGCGTGTTGCGCGATAGCGTGGTGATCCACGAAGGCGAATTCGATTCGCTGAAGCGCTTCAAGGACGATGTGCGCGAAGTCAAAACGGGCTTTGAGTGCGGTCTGTCGTTAAAGGGTTATAACGATCTAAAAGTCGGCGACTTGATCGAAGTGTTCGAGGTCGTCGAAGTGGTGCGAACTGCTTTGTAAGTATATGATTTTAAACAGTTTTTTAAATAGGCAGTAAGCTATGCCGAAAGACTATCCGCGCAGCCGGCGCGTCGCCGAGCAAATTCAGCGCGAATTGTCTGAGATCATTCGGCTTGAGTTGAAAGATCCGCGCGTGGGCATGATCACGCTCACCGATGTCGAGGTGACGCAGGACTACGCGCACGCCAAGGTGTTTTATACGAGCCTTGGCGCTGCCACCGACAACGCCAATATTCAGAAAGCGCTCGAACACGCGTCCGGATTTTTGCGCAGCGAAATCGCGCACCGCATCCGCATGCGCACCGTGCCGCAACTACATTTCGAGTACGATGCATCGGTCGAGCGCGGCGTGCGTTTGTCCAACTTGATCGATGAGGCCGTTGGCGGCGGCAACCACGGCTCCGGTAATAACGACCCTAAGTGAATTCGCGTAAGCACGTGCGTCGCAACGTCGACGGCGTCATTCTGTTGAATAAACCGCTGGGCATCAGCTCGCAGCAGGCGGTGAGCCGCGTGCGTCATGCATTCAACGCCGCCAAGGCCGGCCATACCGGCACCCTCGATCCGGCGGCCGACGGCTTGCTGCCGGTGTGCTTGGGCGAAGCCACCAAATTCAGTCATCTGCTGCTCGACGCCGATAAAACGTATGTCGCCACCGTGCGCCTGGGTGTGGTGACCAGCACCGGCGACGCCGAGGGCAAGATCATTGCCAGCAAACCGCCGGTGACCGATCGCGGCCTCATCTTGCAGGCGCTGGAAAAATTCCGCGGCGAGATCGTGCAAATGCCGCCCATGCACAGCGCGCTCAAACATCACGGCGTGCCGCTCTACGAGTACGCGCGCAAAGGCATAGAGATCAAACGCAAGCCGCGCAGCATACGCATCTATGAATTGCAACTAATTGATTTTAAAGAAAATTTTATAACAATGCGCGTGCATTGCAGCAAGGGAACCTATATCCGCGTGCTGGCCGCCGACATCGGTGCGGCGCTTGGCTGCGGCGCGAGTTTGTCGGGGCTGACGCGCACGCACACCGGATCATTTGACCTTGAGCACGCTGAGGCGTGCACGTTGGAGGCACTGCAAGCGATGCCGGAAGCTGAGCGCGAACAGCACTTGCTGCCGGTGGATGCCATGCTCGGTGACCTGCCGGCATTGCAAGTGGATGCGAGCGAGGCCGAGCGTTTGCTACTGGGTCAGAAACTGGGCTTGAAAGAGGCCGGAATTATCGGATTTGCGCGCATTTACGGGCCGAACCAGCGCTTTTTAGGGCTGGTCGAGGTGGGCGAGGGCGGTCGCACTGTTCCGCATCGCATGCTCGCACAGCGCGCGGAACCTAGTGCGCAAATGAGCGGTGAAACAAACGATGAAACGCTTGAGAAAACACCTGGTTAGCGGGTAAAATACCGGGTTTTCGAGCGGAGAAAGAACATGGCGGTAACGACACCCCAAAAGGCCCAGGTTGTGGCCGATTATCAACGCAAGGCTGGCGACACCGGTTCGCCCGAAGTGCAGATCGCGCTGTTGACCGCGCGCATTGTTGATTTGACCGAACACTTTAAAGCGCACGTCAAGGACCATCATTCACGCCGTGGATTGTTGCGCATGGTGAGCACGCGCCGCAAGCTGCTGGATTACCTGAAACGCAGCAACGTCGATCAGTATCGCGCCGTGATCGACCGGCTCGGCTTGCGCAAGTAAGCTGCAAGTAAAAACCGCATTCGCATTACACAAGGATTAACCCGTTATGCCGGGAACCTGTGCACGTCAGCCACGGAATGCTTACGCTTGGTGTTCCGTGCGCGCAATGGTGCAGTCGACAGTTCCGGCGCGGGTGCAGTAAACCGAAGACCGCTAATGTAGCGGTCTTTTTGTTGGTCATTTCAGCGCACGACTATTGAGAAAACTGAGGATAGCGAATTGAGTCACTTTAAAAAATCGATCATGTGGGGGCGTCACCAGTTGACGCTGGAGACCGGCGAAATCGCACGCCAGGCCGGCGGTGCGGTACTGGTGACCATGGAAGAAACCGTGGTGCTGGTCACCGTGGTGGCGCAGCGTAAGGCCAAGGCGGGGCAGGATTTTTTCCCGCTCACCGTGGATTATCAGGAAAAAACGTATGCCGCAGGCAAAATCCCCGGCGGCTTTTTCCGCCGCGAGGGACGTCCGTCGGAAAAAGAAATTCTGACCTGCCGCCTGATTGATCGCCCGCTGCGTCCGTTATTTCCGGATGGTTTTTATAACGAAGTGCAGGTCATCGCGACGGTGGTCTCGTCCAACAGTGAAATCGACGCCGACATCCCGGCGATGATCGGCGCCTCGGCGGCGATGGCGATTTCCGGCGTGCCGTTCCAGGGCCCGATCGCCGCGGCGCGCGTAGGCTTCATGGATGGGGGCTACGTGCTGAACCCGACGCTGACCGAACTCAAAACCTCGCAGCTCGATTTGGTGGTGGCCGGCACGCAACAAGCCGTGCTGATGGTCGAATCCGAAGCGCAGGTGTTGTCCGAAGACATCATGCTGGGCGCGGTGGTTTTTGGTCACGAGCAGATGCAAGTGGTGATCAACACCATTCATGAAATGGTCGAAGCCGCCGGCAAGCCGCTGTGGGACTGGGCGCCCGCACCGAAAGACGAAGCACTCGCCGCAAAAATTGCCGCCATTGCCGACAAAGACCTGAACGCCGCCTTCCAGATGAAGCAAAAGCAGGCGCGCTCCGCTGCGATTGATGACATTTGGAAACGCGTGTTTGCCGAAGTCGGTGTGGGTACCGAGGGCGGTCCCGATGCCAACGCGGTGCATGAAATCTGCTTCGCACTAGAATCCAAAATCGTGCGCGGCCAAATTCTCAATGGTGAACCGCGTATCGATGGCCGCGACACGCGCACCGTGCGTCCGATCACCATCCGCAACAGCGTGCTGCCGCGCAGCCACGGCTCGGCGTTGTTTACCCGCGGCGAGACACAAGCGCTGGTAGTCGCCACGCTGGGCACCGCGCGCGACGAACAAATCGTCGATGCGCTGCAAGGCACGTATCGTGACCGCTTTATGCTTCACTACAACATGCCGCCTTATGCCACCGGCGAAACCGGCCGTGTGGGCACGCCCAAACGGCGCGAGATCGGCCATGGACGCCTCGCCAAGCGCGCGTTGCTGGCGGTGCTACCCAAGGCTGACGAATTCGCCTATTCGATACGCCTGGTGTCGGAAATCACCGAATCCAACGGCTCCAGCTCGATGGCTTCGGTGTGCGGCGGCTGTCTGGCGCTGATGGATGCCGGCGTGCCGTTGAAAGACCACGTGGCCGGCATCGCCATGGGCCTGATCAAGGAAGGCAACCGCTTCGCCGTGCTGTCGGATATTTTGGGTGACGAAGATCACTTGGGCGACATGGACTTCAAAGTGGCGGGCACTGCGAATGGCATTACCGCGCTGCAAATGGACATCAAGATCACCGGCATCACCAAAGAAATCATGCACGCTGCATTGGTGCAGGCGCGCGAAGGCCGTTTGCATATCCTCGAAAAAATGCGTGGCGCGCTGGAAACGCCGCGCACCGCACTGTCCGAGTGGGCGCCGCGCATGATTACCTTCAAGATCAAGCCGGACAAAATCCGCGACGTGATCGGCAAGGGCGGCGCGGTGATTCGCGCGCTGACCGAAGAGACCGGCACCACCATCGATATTCAAGACGACGGTTCGGTGACCATTGCCTGCGTATCCGCCGAAGGCGGCGAAGCTGCACGCAAGCGCATCGAAGAAATTACCGCGGATGTCGAAGTCGGTAAGATCTACGACGGTACTGTGTTGAAGTTGCTCGATTTCGGTGCGATTGTCAGCGTGCTGCCGGGCCGTGACGGCTTGCTACATATTTCGCAAATCGCCAACGAGCGCGTAAACGCCGTGGCCGACCATCTGAAAGAAGGTCAGGCCGTGCGCGTGAAAGTGCTGGAGGCAGACGAGAAAGGCCGCTTGCGCCTGTCGATGAAGGCTGCCGCAGCGGAAGGGCAAGCTGCGCCGGCAACGCAAAACGCGTAGTCGGCATCAGTGGTCAATAAAAAAACAGCCTGCGGGCTGCTTTTTTTACGGCTTGAATTTAAAGTGACTACCGTGCGGCCTGTGGTTTGGCGCCGACGTAACTTTTGCTTGCAGCAAAAGTTAGTCTCCACTGAAAACAAGCCGCAAAATTCTATTTTGCAACCTGCTTTTCGCGCAATTCGTCCAGTGTTTTGCAATCGATGCACAGCGTGGCGGTAGGCCGCGCTTCCAAACGCTTCAAGCCGATCTCCACACCGCACTTCTCGCAATAGCCGTATTCGCCGGCGTCGATGAGGGCCATGGTTTCGTCGATTTTCTTGATCAACTTGCGTTCGCGGTCGCGATTGCGCAATTCCAGCGACATGTCCGACTCCTGGCTGGCGCGGTCATTGGGGTCGGCGAAAATGGTGGCTTCGTCCTGCATCGTGTGCACGGTGCGGTCGATGTCCTGGCCCAGTCCGCGCTTCTGGTCGTCCAGAATTTGGCGGAAATGGGCGAGCTGCCGGGGGTTCATATACTCTTCTTTCCCCTTGGGCTTGTAAGCAAGTGGAGCCTTGTTCAGTTCGGTCGCCATGGCAGCTATCAATACTCTAAAAAAGCGGTTTAATATCAGAAATAACGGGGGGCTGCAAGCAGGACTTCAAACGTGTGCCAAACCTGTGCCGGCCCGCATTTTACATTGACCGGGGGTGGTCTGGAGGGTATATTACGCCCCTTTTCGTGCCCGGCATCATGGTTCAAACGTGCCCGTAGCTCAATCGGATAGAGCACCGGCCTTCTAAGCCGGGGGTTGTGGGTTCAAGTCCCGCCGGGCGCACCATCATGGTACGAGATTTGGTGTTCGATGGTGGCTGTAGCTCAGTTGGTAGAGTCCTGGATTGTGATTCCAGTTGTCGCGGGTTCGAGTCCCGTCAGCCACCCCATCATTTCTCTGTGTCTTTGGCACGTCAAGCGGCGTTCTGTTCATGCCTTGCCTGCTGTCCAAGGTGTGCCGCTGACCCTGCCGCGGCAGCCCACTTTTCTCGTGTGTGTCCATCCTGCGGAAACGCCCTGGCGTGAGACATGCCTGTGTGCGCGCACAGGATAGTCAGAGCGGGCTCGTCGAGTGCTGTGATATGCATTCCCCGCTTGCGGTGCATTGGGCTGCGTTGATCTTGTAAACGGCTGTCCACGCTGTGCAACGTTTCGCGCTTAGCGTTGACCGTTGCGGGTAATGGTGCGGGAACGCGGCGGTTCCCCTTAGGTCAGTGTTGTGCCGTAGTAGTTGTGGATTTCCTGCGCCCAGGTCTGGTCTGCCATGTTGGGCCACTTGTCCTTGTCGAATCCTGGTGCTTGCCGGAGGCGATCCTCTTTCACGTCCAGCACAAAGCGTTTGTTCTTGGTGTCCAGCGTCAACGCTTTCCAGGGCACCGCGAAAAGCTTTTCCCCCATACCGAGGAAGCCGCCAAAAGACAACACGGCATACCCCACGCTGCCGCTGCGCATGTCCAGCATGATTTCTTTAATCTCGCCGAGATCGATGCCATTGAGATTGCACACGTCGTTTCCAACCAACGTTTCCGCACCCATGAGTTCCGGACCTGGACCTTGCCGAATATCGGGGCCCGCATCGCCATTGGTCTTGGCTTTACGCATGCCGTAGTACATGCCATAGATATCGCGATCTTCAAAATTCATCGTTATCTCCGTCTAAGAAATGAGTTAATAACTATTTTTCTTGGAGTTGGCTTTGGCCTTGAGGTCGCCATAATCGGCTTGGACTTTGCCGATGGTTTTCTCGACCATGCCTTTTACTTCCAGCGTTTTCTTGCCGACTATCTTGCCGGCGGCTTCCTTCACTGCGCCTTCTGCCTCTTTGACGCGGCCTTTAATTTGATCTTTGTTCATGACGCTCTCCTGAAAAGTAAATACGAAGATTGCGGGATGTGATAGCGGTGTTTGGGCATCGCGTTGCAAGCATAGGCGCAACGCATTACGCGTTCTGTGCGACGACACACATAGAACGCATTCATACGCATACCGCGGGCCTAAGCGGATCGGTCGCGAAATTTACCTACCACCATTGCGAGGCGGTAACAAAGGGCCGTGTAAGCGGGAAATACCCGCTTACCTGTTCAGCACAGCAAGTGCTTATTTAAGCCGCATGTCGTTCTTGACAGACTTGACGCCGCCGACCGACCGCGCAACTTCAACGGCTTTATTGATGTTATCTTGAGAGCTTACAAATCCGCTCAGTTGAACGGTGCCCTTGAACGTCTCGACGTTGATTTCAGCAGACTTGAGGGAAGGTTCTTTCAGTATGGCTGCCTTGGTCTTGGTGGTGATCACGGCGTCATCAACGTATTCTCCGGTGCCTTCCCTATTGGGCGTTGATGCGCACCCCACGCTGGTTGCCAGCAAGACAGCAGCAAAAAACAAGGAAACACGATTGAGTTTTTTCATAGTAAAAATCTCCAGTAAGTGTGAACAAGCCATTCAGCGATTGAGCGCTAGGAAAATCACGTCGATCCGCGATTCAGCTTGAATGACTGAAATACGTGGAACGACGCGTCAATGTATGCAGAATACGGACCGTATGGCGTTCCGTCTGTTCGCTATCGCACGCAACGCGAGTGCGACTATTTTTCCTAGCCGACCGCTGCGGCCGAAAATTTCGTTAACGAAAATGATGTACCTCGGCAGTAGCGCGTTGCCAGCGCCTGCGGCGCCAATTTTTTGTTGCAAGTTGGTGCTGCCA
>JAYUAH010000704.1:0-3150 GCA_043741415.1 Betaproteobacteria bacterium | reverse complement strand
GCGGGGTGATTTTGGCCTCGATATCGCTGAGATCGATCGAGGTGTCGGCCTGAACGCGGTAAAACAGCGGCTGGGCGCCACGCCAGATCACCGGTTCGACCATCGAAATGCAGTGGTAGGCCGGCAGCAAGACGGCGTCGCCGTCACCCACTTGCGCGTGTTGCAGCGCCAGCCCGAGGGCCATGCAGCCGCGATTGACGTAGCGTACTGCGCCCGCATCAAGCACCGAAGGAATGTCTAAACCGGAGCAGGGCGTGAACGTCGCCAGCGACAACACCGGCTGCTTGGGGATCCGCTCGCGTGGATAATCACGTGGATACTCACGGGGATCAAGTGCGGGCTGCGCATCGTGCGCGCCACTGGTCGGGGTTGGGGTAGACCGCGCCGATTCCAAAATAAGGTTCAAGCTATGTTGTGCTTTTATAAGCCAAAAATAATAGCATACTGGCATTGACATAGGGGATTCAGGTGAAGCATATTCGCTTCGATCAGTGATTCGAGCATAAACGGGGGCGGCGTGATAATTGATGATGTCAGAATGTTGGTGAGTAATGCGTTGCAGCTCGGCGCGCGGGGGCAGGCGCTGGATGCAGCGACACCTTTGCTCGGCGCAATTCCGGAGCTGGATTCGATGGCGGTAGCCAACGTAATTACCGCACTGGAAGAACATTTCGGATTCGCTGTTGCAGACGATGAAATCGGCGCCGCGACTTTTGCCACGCTGGGTAGTTTGAGCGATTTTGTTGAGCAGAAGCTCAACGAGTGAGTCGCGCAGTGGGTGGGGTTAGGTTCGAGCCATTTTTTCTGCCGGCGCAACATGGCGAGCGCTTCTGTATTTATCATCCGGCTATCGGGACGTCGCGCGGTGGTGTCGTTTATGTTCACCCCTTTGCCGAAGAGATGAACAAGGCCCGGCGCATGGCGGCATTGCAATCCCGCGCGCTTGCCGCAGCCGGCTTCGCCGTACTGCAAATTGATTTATTCGGTTGCGGCGACAGCAGTGGCGACTTCGCTGACGCAAGCTGGGCTGCCTGGCAACAAGACGTTGCGCTGGCCGTGCAGTGGCTCAGTGAGCACGCGACGGGCGGCATCACGTTGTGGGGTTTGCGCCTGGGCGCACTGCTGGCGTTGGACGCCGCAAAACATTGTAATCCGCAGCCGGGCGGATTTGTGCTGTGGCAACCCGTTTTATCGGGCGACGCGTTGCTCACGCAGTTCATGCGTATGCGGCTCGCCAGCGAAATGTTATCCGAGGGTAGTGCGACAACCGGTGTCAAGGATATGCGCGCGACACTGGCATCGGGTACGCCGCTCGAAATCGCAGGCTATACCATTGCGCCACAACTGACGGTGCCTATGGATAGTTTGAAGCTTGCCAACCTTAAGCCGCCAACGAAAGTTGTGCATTGGTTGGAAGTGGTGTCGGAGTCGGGACGCACGCTGTCGCCGGCGGCGCAACGCGTGGCCGATGGGTGGGTAGCGGGCGGCGTTCAGCTTGATATTCAATGTGTGACGGGACCGCCATTCTGGAGCACCGTGGAGACTACCGAGTGCGCGGCGCTGATCGAGGCCACCACTAAAATTTTTGCGGGCAGGCAGCAATGAGTATCGAAGAAAGCGCCATCGTGTTCTCTTGCTGCGATGAGCAACTCGTGGCCATTGTCAGTCGTCCGCAACACCCATTGCCGCGCGGTGTGGTGGTCGTGGTGGGGGGGCCGCAGTACCGCGCCGGCAGTCATCGGCAATTTACCTTGCTGTGCCGCGCACTCGCCGAGCAAGGGATTGCCGCTATGCGCTTTGACTATCGGGGCATGGGCGACAGTGTCGGCAATGCGCGAAATTTCGAGGACATCCATGCCGATATGGGCGCGGCGATCGAGCAGTTTTTTCGTGAGGTTCCCGAGTTACGCGAAGTGGTTTTATGGGGGCTGTGCGACGCCGCCTCAGCGGTATTGATGTATGCGCATCGCGATGCCCGTATTAGCGGATTGGTGCTGCTCAATCCCTGGGTGCGCACCGTCGAAGGGTTGGCCAAGGCGCAGCTCAAGCATTATTACTGGTCGCGCTTAGCGGATCGGGAATTCTGGCGCAAAGTGGCGCGCGGCGAATTTGCCTTTGCGACGGCCATTGGATCGTTCGCCAATGCGGTGCTGACGGCATTGGGCATACGCAAGTCGCGCGCGGTGGCGGATCACGCTACGGCGACACCTGCGCATGCGGCCGATGTAACCTCCTCACTGCCCGAACGCATGGCCGACGGCATGCGTCAGTTTAAGGGCAGGGTACTGTTGATTTTGAGTGGCAACGATATTACCGCACAGGAATTCGAGGACGTGGCGAGTGGGTCGAAGTCGTGGGGCCGGCTGCTGGCCGATGCGCGTGTCACCCGTCATAAGTTGTCCGAGGCGACTCATACGTTTTCCACGCGCGCCTGGCGCGACCAGGTTGCCGTGTGGACTGCCGATTGGGTGCGCGCATGGTGAAGCGCGTGCTGATGGTGGCGTATCACTTCCCGCCCATGAATGTGAGCAGCGGCATTCAACGCACCCTGCGCTTTGCGCAATATCTGCCCGAGTTCAACTGGGAGCCCATGGTGCTCAGCGCGCACCCGCGCGCTTATCCGGGTATTTCGCAAGCGAGCATTGCTGAGATTCCCGCGAATTTACACGTGACGCGTGTGTTCGCTTTCGATGCGGCGAAGCAGCTTTCGCTGTTCGGACGCTATCCGCGGTTTTTGTGTGTGCCGGACCGCTGGTGGAGTTGGTGGCTGGGCGCCATCCTGCCGGGGCTTGCGCTGATACGTAAATTCAAACCCGATGTGCTGTGGTCGACCTATCCGATTGCAAGCGCGCATCTCATCGGCTACACCCTGCACCGTCTTACCGGCATCCGCTGGGTCGCGGACTTTCGCGACCCGATGGCGCAAGTCGGTTTTCCGTCCGATCCATTGACGCATCGCAGCTACGAATGGATCGAATATCACACGTTAAAACACTGCAAGCAGGCCGTGTTTACCACGCCGGGAACGGTGCAGCTTTATCAAGAACGGTATCCTGACATTCCGAAGTCGCGCTTTACTATAGTCGAGAATGGCTACGACGAATCGGCGTTTGCCGGCGCGCAGCAGACATCCGATGCCACCGATACCCC
>JAYUAH010000703.1:0-3159 GCA_043741415.1 Betaproteobacteria bacterium | reverse complement strand
GCATTCTGGTCATTATTGATCTCGCCCAAGGTAAGCTCTCGACCGCAAGCCTCGAACACGTGGCCCTCGCACGTGACCTTGCCGGCGACAAGCGCGTCGTTGCGTTACTGTTAGGCGCGAATGAAACGGTGGCGCAAGCAGTGATCGCACGTGGCGCAGACACCGTGGTTCTGGGCATGAAAGCCGCTTTCGACGCTTACAACAGCGACGTGTGGGTCGCCTGTGCCGCGCAAGCCGCACGCGACCATGCCGTCACACTCGTGCTTGCCGCACACACGCCGAGCGGCGCCGATGTCGCGCCGCCTCTGGCGTTTCGCTTGCACGCGGGTTGTGCCACGGGCTGCGTGAGCGTCGAACGCAAAGATGGCGCGCTAGGGTTCACGCGCCCTTGTTACGGCGGCAACGTGCGTGAAACACTGCGTTTCAAAACGGACATCGCGGTGGCCACCGTGCGCGCCGGCGGCTGTGATGTGCGGCCCGCTGATGCTGCGCGCGCTGGCGAGATCATCGTACTGAACCCAGCGCCGCCTTCCCGCCTGCGTGTGATCGAGCGCCGCCGTGAAGCAGACGGTGCGCTGCGGCTCGAAGACGCCAAAGTCATTGTCGCCGGCGGACGCGGTTTGAACGGTCCCGCAGGCTTCAAAGTGTTGGAACCACTGGCGCAAGCACTCGGCGGCGCCGTGGGTGCCAGCCGCGTGCCCTGCGAGCTGGGCTGGTGTTCGCACGCGATGCAGATCGGCCTCACCGGCAAGACTGTTACACCGGCGTTGTACATTGCCGTCGGTATTTCCGGCGCGAGTCATCATCTGGCGGGATGCGGCAACGCCAAAACCATCGTCGCCATCAACACCGACGCGGATGCGGCAATTTTTCGCGATGCAAAGTTTGGTGTGGTGGGCGACTATGCCAAGGTGGTGCCGGCGCTGACGGCGGCGATTCAAGCGCTGCCGCCCGCATAGTAATGTAAGTATTTGTTTTTAAACAATAAATTGATTTATAAGTTTTGAGCGGAGATCGATATGGCATTCGAAGCATTACTCGCAGAATACGAAGCGCGCCGCGCCAAGGCACTCGCCGGCGGCGGCGCTGACAAGTACGCCAAGCGTACCGCAAAAGGCATACTCAACGCACGTGAGCGTCTCGCCAAACTGGTGGATGAAGGATCGTTCATCGAATCCGGTTTGTTCGGCACCTCGGGCGTGTATCCCGAGCAGGCGGATGAAACGCAGACCGACGGCAAGATCGCGGGCTACGCAAAAATCGATGGCCGCGATGTGTGTGTGGTGGTGAACGACTTCACCGTGAAGGGCGCATCCACGTCGTCCACCAACGGCAAAAAAGTCGGTCACATGAAGCGCACCGCCACCGAGCGCGGCATGCCGCTGGTGTTGTTGGGCGAATCCACCGGCGCGCGTTTGCCCGATGCGATGGGCGCGCGCGGCATGGGCCTGCTGCTGGGCAACGACAATACGCAGTTTCGCCGCATGCGCGAAACGCCGATGGTCGCGGCGGCAATCGGCCCAGCCTTTGGTTCATCGACGTGGATGATGTGCCTCAGTGATTTTGCCGTGATGCAAAAAGGTGCCACCGTGGCGGTGTCGAGCCCGGGGCTGGTGTCGATGGCGCTGGGCGAAAAAGTCAATGCCGAAGACCTCGGCGGCTGGCGACTGCACGCGGATATTACGGGTCTCGTCGATCAGGTGGTTGATACCGAAGAAGAAGTGTTTGCGGCCATGCGCAAATTTCTGTCCTATATGCCCAGCCACCACAAAGAAGCACCGCCAGATATACCGATCCCTGCGGGATCAGGCACCGATATGGATAAGGTGTTTGACATCCTGCCCGAGAGCCGCACGCAGGTGTACGACATCAAGCGCGTAATCAAGTGCATCGTTGATAAAGACACCCTGTTTGAATTGAAGCCGAGGTTTGGCAAAAGCGCGGTGACCACGCTCGCGCGCCTCGGCGGCAAAAGCGTGGGCATTGTCGCCAACAATCCGCTGCATCGCGGCGGCGCGCTCGATGCCGACGCCTGCCGCAAGATCGTCGATTTTCTGGTGATGTGCGATTCGTTCAACGTGCCCATCATTCTGCTGGTCGACACACCGGGCTTCCAGATCGGCACCGAAGCCGAAAAAGCCGGCGCGCCGGGCCGCATCATGAATTTCATGAATGCGATGACCTTGCTCACCGTGCCGCATCTGTCGGTGATTATCCGCAAGAGCTACGGTCGCGCTTATGTGTGCATGGGCGGTGGCCGGCACTCGGACGATATCGCCGCCTGGCCCACGGCAGAGATCAGTTTTATGAGCCCCGAGTTCGCCACCAAAATCGTGCACGGTGTGGGTTTCGGCGAAGCGGGCTATGAGGACGCACTGAAAGATATCGAAAAAGGCATCGACGTGTGGGGGCTGGCGTCGGTGTATGCGACACAGGCCGTGATCCGTCCGCAGGAAACCCGCGACTACCTGATCCGCATGCTCGATGTGTACAAGCTGCGTATGACCAAGGGCGTGGGACAGCATTTGATGCGGACGTGGCCGACGAGCTACTAATAGCGTGAAGCACTTGGGGCCTGGAATTCATTGTCGCTTGCTATAGTGCAGGTAGACCCCGGTGCAGGTACAACTTGAGTCTCGAACCGATGCGCAGTTCAAGGCGGTGTTCGATGCGCTGCGCGATTTGATGACACCTGCGGAACCGAAACGCCGGCCTATCGGGTTTGTGCATCCAAAGGAGAAGTAGCTTTTCTACGCTACGCATTCAGCAACGGCGGCTGATGTGACTACGCCCGCGATAGCGGGCGTAGAGAATGTTTTTTAATTTAATAGAATCAAATACTTACGTTCATACCAAATCAATTCGACCCTGGCTCCTTAGGAATTCTTGCTTGTTCGCGCGTCCCTCTCGAACACCCGGTTAGGGCGATGATGTAGAAGGGTTTGTCGGATAATCACTTTGCCTTGTAGCCAGCCGTTACCTCGTTCTTGTGCGCTGCGAAGGCGGCGAGAACTTCTTTCTTCTCACGCTCGCGGGCTCGCGGGCGCGGGAGGCGCGGGAGGTGTCAGGTCTTGCCTTTTGCCTCGTTCATCGCTATCAACCGGCTCACCCGCGACACCGACAGCCCGGCAACCTCGGCTATCGCCGTTTGCGTGTAGC
>JAYUAH010000702.1:0-3161 GCA_043741415.1 Betaproteobacteria bacterium | reverse complement strand
GAAAATCCAACTGCGGCAGCAAGTGTCCCGCGAACACCAGCGCGCCTCGCATCACACACAGCACCAGCGGATTCGTATCTCGTAGTGCATGGTTGATTTCCTGGGCAACGCGCGTGACCGCAACGGAAATCATCGCGGCAGAACAAACCGGCTGCGCGCTTTGCAGCAATTTTCGCGCTTGATCGGGCGTGAGGCTCAATTTAAAATATTGTTTAAAATCAAATACTTACATAATACTACGATTTAAGCAATTCGAGCAACCCGGGTTCGTCGAGCACCGCGATGCCCAGCTCCTGAGCTTTGATGAGTTTGCTGCCGGCTTCTTCACCGGCCACCACGTAATGCGTTTTCTTGGACACGCTGCCGGAGACTTTGCCGCCCTTGGCTTCGATACGCGCCTTGGCGTCATCACGCGTCAGCGTTGGCAAGGTGCCGGTCAACACAAACGTTTTGCCCGCGACGCCTGGGGCAGGTTGTTCCGCTGCCGCTATCGCTGCGAAGGTAATGCCCGCCTTCAACAAGGCGGCAATCACCTCGCGATTGTGTGCTTCCGCAAAAAATGTCGCCACACTTTGCGCGACCACGGGGCCGACATCTGACACCTGCTGCAGCCGTGCTTCATCCGTATCCATCAACACCTGAATATCGCGAAAATGCGCAGCCAAATCACGTGCCGTACTTTCGCCGACATTGCGTATGCCCAGCGCGTAGATAAAACGCTGTAGCGTCGTATGGCGACACTGGTCGATGGCTTGCACCAGATTGGTCGCGGCCTTGTCGCCCATGCGCTCTAACGCCGCCAGCTTCGGCACCTCAAGATAAAACAAATCCGCCGGCGTATGCAGCATACCGTTATCGACCAATTGATCCACAATTTTTTCACCCAGGCCATCGATATCCATCGCGCGGCGCGAGGCAAAATGCAGCAGCGCCTGCTTGCGCTGCGCGGGACAATACAGACCCGCGGTGCAACGCGCCGCGGCTTCGCCTTCTTCACGCCGCACCGCTGAGCCGCACGACGGACAGGTCACCGGCATTACAAAGGCCCGCGCATCCGCCGGGCGCCGCTCCGGCAGCGCACGCACCACCTCTGGAATCACATCACCCGCACGGCGCACCACCACGGTATCGCCGATATGAATATCTTTGCGCCGCACTTCATCTTCGTTGTGCAGCGTCGCGTTGGTCACCGTGACGCCGCCGACAAACACCGGTTTCAGGCGCGCCACCGGTGTAATCGCACCAGTGCGGCCGACCTGCACTTCGATGTCGAGGACTTCGGTTATTTCCTCTTGCGCCGGAAACTTGTGTGCCACCGCCCAACGCGGCTCGCGGCTGCGGAATCCGAGTTGCCGCTGCAGCGCCAGGCTATTCACCTTGTACACCACGCCGTCGATCTCGAACGGCAGCGCATGGCGTGTTTCACCGATCATGCGGTGATACGCAATCAATCCCGCCGCGCCCAACACTACCGCACGATCGGTGTTCACCGGAAAACCCCACGCCGCAAACGCATCCAGCACCTCGCTATGACGTGCGGGCATTTTCCAGTCGGCAATCTCGCCCGTGCCATAGGCAAAAAACGACAACGGCCGTCGCGCCGCGATTTTGGAATCCAGTTGGCGTATACACCCTGCGGCGGCATTACGCGGATTCACAAACAGCTTTTCACCGGCCGCGCGCTGCGATTCATTCAGCGCTTCAAAATCGCTGCGATTGAAATAAATTTCACCGCGCACTTCGAGCACATCCGGCGCGGGCAATTTATCGGTGCGCAGCCGCAACGGAATCACGCGTACCGTGCGCACATTAGCGGTAACGTCTTCACCGGTTTCGCCGTCGCCGCGCGTCGCCGCCTGCACCAGCACACCCTGCTCGTAGCGCAGGCTCATCGCCAGGCCGTCGAATTTAAGTTCGGCGGTATATTCCACCGGCGGCGCGCTCTCGTCCACACCCAACTCGCTGCGCACATAGGTATCAAACTTCACCGCGCCGCTGTCTTCGATATCGGTCTCGGTGCGTATCGACAGCATGGGCACGCGATGGGCGACCGGCGTCAATGCATCCAGCACGCGGCCACCCACGCGCCGCGTCGGCGAATCGGTGGTCACTAACGCCGGGTACTGCGTCTCCAGCGCCTGCAACTCGCGAAACAAGCGGTCGTACTCGGCATCGGGCACTTCCGGTGCATCGAGCACGTAATAACGATGATTGTGGTATTCGATCTGCTCGCGCAGTGCCTGCGCACGCGCGGCGGCATCCGGCGCGGCCATCAGGAAAACAGGCGTAGCGCGCGCGCACTGCCCGGCGCGATGCTGCGCGCGTTCATGGCAACGTGGAGGTCTTTCAACTGCTTGCGGATTTTGTCCATGCTGGTGGCCGTCAACGCGGCGCGGTTGTCGTCCACGAGTCTGCCCTTCAAGGTAACCGACAGGCTGCGACCGAGTTCGAACATGCGTTGCAACACAGCTTCGCCATCCGCCACGCGCGGCACGTCAAGCAAAATGGTCAGCCCCTGCGTGGTCATGGCGCCGATCGCCTCCGGCAGAAAGGGCGCGGCTTCCTGATTCGCAATATTGAGCAGCGTGTGCTCGTTTTGGTCTTCCAGATGAAACACGCCGTCCGGCTCCAGCTTGAAGCCTTCGCTTTCCACCAATGCGCGAACACGTGCGCCGCTGAACACATCGCCATCGGCGCAAATGACATTAATGCCAATGGCAACATCGACATCCGCGCAAAAGGCATCCAGCGCTTTGGCCTCGACCAGCACTTGGTCGGCATCCGGCAACTGTACCGACGCCGAGAAACGCGTAGCCAGCATGTTCAACGCATCAGAAAAAGCACCGAGTTGCACGGCGCTCAACGGCCCACCGCGATTGGCCATTTGCAGCGCCAGACGCAGACGCGTGTACTGACCGGTTACCGCGCGATTGACTTCTTCCCAGCGCCCGCTACCGGAATTAAACCCGGCGGCGCGCCACGAGCGCCCGCACGAAGCCACACCCGACAACACTTCGGCCACCTGCGCCGCGGTCAACGGCGTCTCGCTGCTCAGGCTGGCGATGCAATCGATGGCTTCATCGATATTGGCCAGCGACGGCGGCGCATCCGGCATCGCGCGTGGCGCGGGCGGCCGCGGCGCGGGCGTCGGCACGGGGCCG
>JAYUAH010000701.1:0-3168 GCA_043741415.1 Betaproteobacteria bacterium | reverse complement strand
CGCGGTCGTCGGTGCCCGCCTATGCGACGGTGGGGTTGCCTGCTTACGCCGAGGCTGAACTGGTGGGCGCCTGCACCAAGGCGTTGGCGGATGGATTCGTCGGCGCAAAAATTCTGGTGGGTTCGGGCCGCAGTGTTGCCGACGATGCGCAGCGCGTGCGTGCGGTGCGCTCGGCCATCGGCACAGCACCCTTGATGCTCGATGCCAACTGCGCCTACACGGTGGCCGAGGCGAAGCGGCTGGCCACGCTGGTGGCCGATTGCGATATCGCTTTTTTCGAGGAGCCGTTGCGCGGCAACGATATTGCCTCGCTCGTCGAGTTGCGCCGTGCCACCAATATTCCACTGGCATCGGGGCAGATGATTCAGTCGGTGACGTGGTTTCGTGATGTATTGGCTGCGGGCGCGCTGGATATTTTGCAACCCAACGCGGCGTTCTGCGGCGGCATTAGCGCGATGCTGCGCATTGTTGCACTGGCCGAGGCGCATGGGGTGCCGGTGACGGGTGCAGGTGGTTTTGAGGCGGCAAATTTGCCGGTGATGGCGGGCCATGTCCACGATGGGCACGGCGGCATGCTGGAGGTGCATGGTGCGCATGTGGCGCTGCGCGCGCGCTTTGCTACACATCCGGAGTTTAGTGATGGCAAGTTGCATGTAGCTGACGCGCCGGGGTTGGGGTTTTCGTTGAAGGATTGAGTGCCCGCCCAAAGTCCAAATTCTGCTGTTCATCAAGCCGTGGTAAGTTTCACCCTTTCCAACTCACTCCAACCCACAGGACTCAAAAATGGCCGACAACCGCCGCTTCCCCCTCATTCCCGTCGACAAACTCACCGCCGAACAGCGCGCCGTTTATGACGCCATTCGCGGCGGGCCGCGTGCGCAGTTGAGCAATTTCAGCGGTGCCGCGCCGGGGCCGTTGGGTGGTCCGTTTAATATGATGTTGCGCAGCCCCGAGATCGGCAACATCGTGCAGTCGCTGGGTGGCGCCATTCGCTTCAAGAGTTCATTGCCGAGCAAGCTTAATGAATTCGCGATTATGGTGACTGCGCGTTATTGGACGTCGCAGTATGAGTGGCATGCACATTGCCGGCTTGCGCTCGAAGCGGGGCTTGATCCGGCGAAGGCGAAGGATGTCGCCGAAAACCGCCGTCCGGCCAACATGGATGAAGACGAAGCCATCGTTTACGATTTTTCGCACGAGCTGCACGAAAACAAAAGTGTCTCGGACGAAAACTTCAAACGCGTGGTGGATCGTTTCGGCGAGCGCGGCGTGTTCGATCTGATCGCGGTCAACGGTTATTACTCGCTGGTGTCGATGCTCCTTAACGTCGACAGGGCGCCGTTGCCCGATGGTGTGCCGCTGCCGCTGCCGACGAAGTGAGCGAGGGCGAATTATTGTAAGTATTTGATTTTAAACAATATTTTATAATATGCCACTGGCATCAATCCACCTTGATGCCGACGGTTTTAATCACCTTGCTCCACTTCGCCATCTCACTGCGGATGTATTTGTTGAAGTCTTCGGGTGAGCCGCCCATCGGTTCCGCGCCGATGGTGTAAAGCCGCTCGCGTGCGTCGGGTTCTTTCAGCGAGCGCGCGACTTCGGTGTTCAACCGCATGATGATCTCGCGCGGCGTGCCGGCGGGCGCGAGCAGGCCGTACCATGAATTCACTTCAAAGCCGGCGAGCCCGGCTTCGGACATCGTCGGAATGTTGGGTGTGCCGCGCCAACGTGTGCTGGTGGTCACGCCGAGCGCGCGCAGCTTGCCGGCATTGATAGCGGGCGTGCCGGTGACGATGCCGTCGAACATCATCGACAGTTGCCCGGCCATGGTGTCGATGTGCGCGGGTGCCAGACCTTTGTAAGGCACGTGCGTCACTTTGATGCCGCCCATCAGGTTCAGCAATTCACCGGCGAAATGCGACGCGGTGCCGCTGCCGGATGAGCCATAGGTCAACTGATTCGGTTTGGTTTTCGCCAGCGCAATGAGTTCCTTCACCGAATTTACCGGAACGGAAGGATGCACTACCAGCACATTGGCAATCGACGCGAACAACAAAATCGGCGCGAAATCTTTCAGCGCATCAAACGGTAGCTTTTGATAGAGCACGGGGTTCACCGCATGCGCGAAGGCGGGCTCCAGCAGCGTGTAGCCGTCGGGCGGCGATTTAGCGGCCAGCTCGGTGGCGATGTTGCCACCCGCGCCGGGGCGGATATCGACGACGACTTGCTGGCCCCATTTCTCGGTGAGCTTTTGCGCGATAGTGCGTGCGGCGACGTCGCTGGGGCCGCCGGCGGCGAAGCCGACGAGTATGCGAATCGGCTTGGTCGGATACTGTTGTCCAAGCGCGGCGGGCACGGCGACGCTCAATAAATTTGCGCACACAAGCACGCTGAACAGCGAGAGCTTCATATTGGATTTCCGCAGTGCCTGCAGATGTGTAGTGTATACGATGGGTGCGGATGTGCCGGGGCGTGCTTACCTTAGAACGACTTCCAGTCGTCTCCGGCAGTTTTCGGCGACTGCCGCGACGGTCTGGGCAATACCGATACGGCTGGCGTCTGCGGTGGGCGGGCAGCCGGCGTTTCGAATGTCTTGGGATACGGGACGACTGTGGTATCCGCTGACCTTGCGGCCCTTTGCCGGCGCGCGGCGTCAAAGGTGGGCTGCAACACCATCTCGCCAAGGTTGAATGCGTTCACGGCCTGCATCATGGCATGTACCTCTTCCGTCATCGACTCCGCCGTGGCAGACACTTCTTCCACCAGTGCGGCATTCTGCTGGGTGGATTGATCCATGTGCGTGATGGCCGTATTGACCTGATCAATACCGGTCGCCTGCTCGCGAGAGGCGTCGGTGATCTGCGTAATCATATCGGCGACGCGCTGTACGGACGCCACGAGTTCCTTCATGGTTTCACCGGCTTGCGTCACCCGTTGACTGCCGGTATTGACGCGATTGACCGAGTCACCGATCAGCACTTTAATTTCCTTGGCGGCGTCGGCACTGCGCTGTGCGAGATTGCGTACTTCGGCCGCCACCACGGCAAATCCGCGTCCCTGTTCACCGGCACGAGCAGCTTCAACCGCCGCATTCAGCGCAAGGATATTGGTTTGAAATGCGATGCTGTCGATGACGCCGATAATATCGGCGATTTTTCTGGAAGC
>JAYUAH010000700.1:0-3169 GCA_043741415.1 Betaproteobacteria bacterium | reverse complement strand
ACAATGCTTGCTCGATCAGTTGCACAGGACAGTCCCATGAACCCCGAGGTTATTCACTCGTCCCAAGCGGACTTGCCGCCGTAATGAACTTAGGCGTGTTGCTGCCCGAGTGCGCCGGCAAGCGCATCTGCGCACGCCGCAAGCGCACGCCGCACGGTAGCCGAGTAAGGGCTGGAGCGGATAAAGCCGTGGGTGAGGCCCTCGTAGACCGTCAGTGTGTGCGCCACATTCGCAGCGTCGAGCCGCTGCGCGAGTGTGTGGCTGTCGTCGCTCAGCGGATCGAGCGCGCCGACGATGAGGTGCGCCGGGGGCAGCCCCGCCATGGCCGCGGTGAGCGGTGCCACGCGCCAGTCCGTGCGCTCTTCTGCCGTGTTGAGGTAGGTGGCCCAGATCCAATCCATTTGCGCTGCTGAAAGGCCGTAGCTGCCGGTGCCCAGTTCTGCCCACGATGGCGTGGTGTTGTCGGCGGAGTACACGCCGTAGATGAGGAGCAGGAACGACAGCGGCGATGCGCCCGCGTCGCGCAGCGCCAGCGCCGCAGCCAGCGCGAGGTTGGCGCCCGCCGAGTCACCACCAGCGGCCAGTCTTGCAGGATCGATGCCGAGTGCTGCCCCTGCGCGCGCGGCGTAGCGCACCGCGGCCAGCATATCGTCGAAGCCTGCCGGAAAGCGATGCTCGGGTGCCAAGCGGTAGCCGACCGATAACACCGCGACGCCGCTGCCGCGCACGAGGTCACGCAGCATGCCGTCCCACGCTGTGAGTGTACCCAGCGCGAAACTTCCGCCATGGGCATACACGATGAGCGGTGGACGCGCGACGCCGTCGGGTAGATAGAGACGGCAGGGCACTGAGCCGCCCGCGCCGGGAATGGATAGATCACGTTCGCGTGCGAGCGGCGACGAACCTTCATTGATTACCGCGCCGATACGCTCGTTCATCGCGCGGCAATCCGTAAGCGGTGAACTCGTCGGGTTCAGCGCGCGTAGGCCGCACGCCTTCAAATGTTCGGCGAGCACCGCGAGCCCGGCATCGAGCTTCATGGCTACGCTGGCTATTGCTGATTGAATCCGGCGACGACAGGAGAAATCGCCTGCAACCGCGGCAGCACTTTGAATCCGGCGACGACAGGAGAAATCGCCTGCAACCGCGGCAGCACTTCGCGCGCGAAGAGATTGATGCTTTTTTCGGTTTCCTCGTGGGTCATGAAACCCGAGCGGCCGATCATCACCAAATGGCCGAAGCCGCCCACGTGGTGGTAAAAATCCATGATCTGTTTGTGCACCGAGTCGGGCGTGCCTGCGAACAGAATGCCCTGCGCTTTCGCCGCCTGCGGCGTGATACCCATCATCGCGGCTGCGTTGGCCAATGAGGGTTTCATGTTGGCCACCGCTGCCGGTTGGGCAACGGCGGTTTTGTCGACCTTGGGGCGGGTGCGATAAATCATCGGTGCCGCTTCGGGCGGCGCGCCGCCCGGCAGGAACTTGCCAAACTGCGGCGCCGACTTGATGCTGGTGTTGAGAAACCACAGCAGCTTTTCACCCAGGCGCATGCCTTCCTCTTCGGTGTCGCCCACGGCCACCATCGCTGCATACGCAAAGCGTTCAGTGGTTGATGGTTCCAGACCGGCTTCAGCGCGCGCGCGCCGATTGGCGGCATACGCAGTCTTGGTGCCTTCCGGTCCGCGCAACACCAGCGCATGCACCATGCCGCGCCGGCCCACGTCGGCGGCAGTGGATGGGTCGCCGGTCGCCGACCACATGCGCGGCAGCGGTTGCTGAAACGCCGGCGGCCAGATGTTCACGTGGCGGTGGGTGAAGTGTTTGCCTTCCCAACTGAACGGGCCGTCGTGATGTGTGAGCGTCTTGGAGATGAGATCAATCGCCTCCCAGTAGCGCTCGCCGTTGTCCAGCGCGTTCATATTGCTCGACGCCATCTCGCTGCCGCCGGATTTTACAAAGCCGATTTCCAGACGCCCGCGGCTGATCACGTCGGCGGTGGCGTATTCCTCGGCGATGCGCACGGGGTCCGGGCGCAGCGTAACCAGCGTGCCCAGACTGAGGATGCGCGCCTTCTTGGTCTGGCGGGCGAGTATCCCCACCAGCATGGGATTTGCCGCGAGCAACGAATTGATGCCGCCGTGGTGCTCGATGGCGACGACGTTGAGCCCGCGCTCATCGCACAGCAAAAATTCGTCGATGCATTCCTCGAACAAATTTGCGGCGACCTTCGGATCGCAATAACGGTTTGGCAAACTCGCACGCACCGAGGGCGCGCGATCGAGCACATCCTGCGCGACGTGGGGATAGGGAATTTCGCACTGATACCAGACATCCATAATTATCGCCGTCCTATTGTTTCAAAAAGGCACGCACGCGCTCGGCGAGTGCCGCAGGCTGTTCGATTTCGGGATGATGCCCCGCCTCGGCAATGGTCTCGAAGCGCGCACCGGGAATCAATTTGGCGTAGGTCTCGCCGTAAGCAGGCTTCGCCACGCCGTCAGAGGCGCCCCACAACACCAGCGTGCGCGCCTTGATGTTGCCGAGCCAGCGCTTGAGTTGCGGGTTATACATATACGGGTGAAAGCCGTAGCGGCACAGCGCCTCGCGGTTGCGCGCGACGGTGATGAGTTCATCGTCTTCCATGTCGTCGTAGCGCAGCGCGTGGGTATCGGGCGCATGCCAGCTTTTTTTGATCACGTCCTGCGGATGCGCGTTGAACACATCCAGAATATCCGGCGTCTCGCGATCGCTCAACTTGATGCCCAGCGCATCGACGAGTATCAGACGCTCGATGCGTCGCCCGGCCTTCACCGCGATCTCCGCCGCAAGCCAGCCGCCGAAGGACAGGCCCATCAGCGTTACCGGGCCGGGTGGCAGGGTGTCGAGAAACTCAAGGTACAGATGCACGAGATCATAGACAGTGCCGAAATCCGCAGGGCGCGTGGAGCGGCCGAATCCGGGATGGGACGGCGCGATGAGTTGCGCATCGCGTGCCAGCAATTCCACCACCGGCAGCCGGGAATCAATGTGCTGAAAGCCGTGCAGCAACAGCAGCGGGTGGCCGGTGCCCCGGCGCAAGACTTCAAGCTCGACGCCGGCGATCGATTCCTGTGTCGTGGCCGGCGCGGTGGTGACGGTGGACATTCAGTGTTCCTTGCGTTGAATCCAAC
>JAYUAH010000699.1:0-3184 GCA_043741415.1 Betaproteobacteria bacterium | reverse complement strand
CGCCCGCTCCGCGCCCGACGGATACACGCTGCTCAGCCAGGGTGAAACCGTGCTGCTGCAGGGCGTGACCAAACGCCTGTCCTTCGATGTGCTCACGGCACTTGAGCCCGTCGTCGCGACTTCCGCGCAACCTTATGTGTTGCTTGCCGGCCCGACGCTGCCGGTAAAATCGATGAAGGAGCTGGTCGCTTTTTCGGCGAAGCAAACGGTGTCTTACTCAGGCGGTGCAGGCTTGGGCAGCTCACTGCATCTGGGCATGGAGTGGTGGGCGCAGTTATCCGGCGCGAAATTTTTGTTTGTGCCGTACAAGGGCAGCGCGCCGGCGATTGTCGGCGCCATGGGCGGCGAGATTCATCTGGCGGGCGCGAGTGCGATTGCAGCCAGCGGCGCGATGCGCAGCGGCAAACTGCGCGGCTTGGCGGCGTTGGGCTTGACGCGCATACCGGCGTTGCCGGATCTGCCGACGGTGGCCGAGCAGGGTTATCCCGGTTTCAAGATCACCAATCGCTATATGCTTTACGCCCCGGCGGGAACGCCGCGCCCGATTGTCAATCTGCTCCATCGCATTGTGAGTGACGGCATGCATACGCAGCAGATGACGCAACGACTCGTGGCAGACGGCAGCCAGCCCGCCGAGCGCATGACGCCGGAGGAACTGAAGGCGACCATCGCGCGTGAGTATGTCGAGCTTGAACAGCAAGTGAAGCGACTGAATATCAAGATTCAGTAGACCCGTGCGGGTTTCATCTTGAAATGCACGCTCGGGTCGCAGGCAAAACGATAAGCCTGAAAATTAGATTCCGCGAAATATATATGTAAGTACTTGTTTTTATTGAGTATTTATAATAATGGTTTATGTCGCCAGCGATCCTTTTCCGGCCACTGCCCCGCTACCCCTTGTGCACCGCCTGCACCGCCTGCACCGCTTTGACCGCCGGCCGTTCGTTCATGCGATTGAAGTGGTCATGCACTTTGGGAAATTTCGCGATGTCGACGCCATCGCTCGCGAGCCAGCCGCTGATGGTATAGAGATATGCGTCGCAGATGCTGTAGGCGGCACCCGTCACCCACGGGCCTTTGAACATTTCGTTTTCGATCAACGTGAAGCAGTCGCTCATGTTTTGCGGCACTTTCGCCTTCATCGTTTCCTGCGCCGCCGCATCGTCCGACCAGCGCGCCCCGCGCCGCCCGTGCGCGTGCGCCGGATGCACGGTGGCACACAGGTAGCTGTTGAAGGCCTGCGCTTGCGCGAACTCGAATGGGTCGGCGGGTGCAAGCTTCGCCTGCGGATACGTCTGCGCGATCCACGCGAGTATCGCCGGAGTTTCGGTGAGTATGCCGCGCTCAGTGACCAGCGCGGGAACCCGACCTTTCGGATTAACTTTCAGGTAGTCGGGCTTGCGTTGATCGCCCTGCGCGAAATCAAGCCGCGCGGTTTCGTATTTCGCTTGCGCCTCTTCGAGCGCGATGTGTGATGCCAGCGCGCAGGTGCCGGCCGCCCAGTAAAGTTTTATCATGGCAGTTCTCCTAGTTTAAGTTGTGCGCTTCATCGGATTTCAACTTTGCGCTTCCAAGCCTCCCACGCGCGGCCGAGCCCATAACCTTCGCGCGCTTCGATCAGGCGCGCTTCCTCCGTGTCGAGGTAGTTGATGGGGCCCCCCAGCGCGAGTGCTTGTTGTTGCAGCGTGGCGTTCTTGACCAGAAACACGCTGCGCCCCACCAATCGCGGCAGCGACGGCGCGACGATTGTTGCACCGTGCCCGCGCATCAGCGCCGCCGGTTTGTCGCCGAGCGATTTCGCCAGGGCCTGACCGTGCGCCTGATTGCGTATCAGCATGTCGGTCATACCGAAGCCTTCGCGTATTTCAAACACCGGGATACCCTGCGCAACGAATGCCGCGCGGTGATACATCGGCCGCAACGCGATGTTGGTGACGGTGAAGGGAATCAGCGGCGGTGCGTGGGTATGAATCACGGCGTTCACATCGGGACGCGCCTTGAAGATTTCGCCGTGGATGAAGCGTTCGGAATAAAGATCGCGTCCGCGACCATCGACCGGCACGCTGTCCAGATCATATTCCATGATGTCGGCCTTGGTCACCAGTTCCGCGGCAAGGTTACGCGACAGCAGATAACGATTGGGATTTTTGGGGTGCCGCACGCTGACATGTCCCCAGCCATCCAGAATGCCTTCCAGCGCGAGTATGCGATTGGCCGCGACCAGGTCTTCGATCAGCTTGGGATCCACCGGGCCGGCGGACGCAGGCGTGGTCTGCGCCCATGCGGGTACGATCGCGCTCACGACCAGTGCGTATCCACAGGCGAGCAAAAAGTTTATGAGATGGGTCTTCATGTGTGCTCCCGAGAAAGCGCAGCGATCACGCGATGTATCGCCGGTGCTACGCCTTCGGCGCCGGATGAATGTTATCCACCCAATGCACTTCCTCGGGTTTTTCAACCACGGGAATATCGAGGTTGACCACCACCGGCTCTTGCCCGCTGCGCACCAGCACGCACGACAGCGGCTCGTCGTCGTTGGCATTGATTTCCTAATGCGGCACATACGGCGGCACGTAAATAAAATCGCCGGGGCCGGCCTCGGCCATGAACTCCAATTGGTCGCCCCAGCGCATGCGCGCCTTGCCGCTGACGACGTAAATCACGCTCTCGACCGGCCCGTGATGATGCGCGCCGGTTTTGGCTTTGGGATGGATCACCACGGTGCCCGCCCACAGTTTTTCCGCGCCCATTTTCGCGTGGGTAATCGCGGCGGCGCGGTTCATGCCCGGTGTTTGCGCGGTGTTGGTATCCAGCTCGTTGCCATGCACCACGCGCACGCCGTGGAACTTCCATTTTATTTCGGGTGAGTCTGCGGGTGAGTTTGCCATAGCGGTCTCCGGCTAATTCAACGTGAGCGATGTAAACATGGTAGCACTGTGGACGGGTGACTACAGCTTCATCATTCGCTTCCTCCGTGGTGTATCGCGTTGTGATCTTCGATTCTGTCACAATATCGATTCAATCGAACAATTCAAAACAAGGGAGGAACGGTGTTCAACGGTAATCTGGAGGAAGCACTCAACGTTCACGATATGCGCGAAATGGCCCAACAACGTTTGCCCAAGTGGATGTTCGAGTTCGTCGATCGCGGCACGGAAGACGAAGTGGCTCTGCGCAACAATCG
>JAYUAH010000698.1:0-7461 GCA_043741415.1 Betaproteobacteria bacterium | reverse complement strand
ACGATGCCCAACTCCGGCGACAGGCCCCATTCCCGCACGGCGTGGCCTGCGATATACCCGGCAGCGCCGATAAACGCTGCATGGCCGAACGACAGCAGGCCGGTGTATCCCAGCAGCAGATTGAAAGCGCAGGCAAACAACGCAAAACACCAGCACTTCATCAGAAACGTCGGATACACGCCCAGATGCGGCGCCACAATCCCGGCGACAATCAAGGCGACGAAGCCCCAGTGCGTGCGCGTCATGCTTATTGCTCTCGTCCGAAAAGACCCGCCGGCCGCACCAGCAGCACGATGGACATCACCACAAACACCACCACCGCGGAGGCTTCCGGATAAAACACTTTGGTCAGGCCTTCCACCAGGCCCAACGCGAGGCCGGTGATAATGGAGCCCAATATCGAGCCCATGCCGCCGATGACCACCACCGCAAACACCACAATAATCAGATCAGCCCCCATATTCGGATTCACCGTGAAAATCGGCGCCGCCAGCACCCCGGCAAAGCCCGCCAGTGCCACGCCAAAGCCGTACGTGAGCGTGATCATCAATGGCACGTTCACGCCGAAGGCCTGCACCAATCGCGGATTCTCCGTGCCCGCACGCAGGTAAGCGCCGAGTTTGGTGCGCTCGATCACATACCACGTCGCGAAGCACACCACCAGTGAGATAAAAATGACCCAGGCGCGATATTTCGGCAAATACATGAATCCCAAATTGAGCGCACCGCGTAACACATCGGGTATTTCATACTGCTGCCCCGATACACCATAGCCATAGCGGAACAAGCCTTCAATAATCAGCGCCAGACCAAAGGTCAGCAGCAGCCCATACAGATGATCCAGCTTGTAGAGCCGCCGCAACATCGTGCGTTCAACCGCCACGCCCAGTGCACCCACCAACAGCGGCACCACGATCAGCGCGACCCAATAGTTCATCACAAAATCCGGCGCATCGAACCACACGCCCAACTGCGTCAGCCCGATCCACGCCAAAAACGCCCCCATCATGTACTGCGCGCCATGGGTGAAGTTGATGATATTCAACATGCCGAATATCACCGCCAGCCCCAGGCTCAACAGCGCATAGAACGAGCCATTGATCAGCCCCACCAGCAGTTGGCTGTAGAGGGCTTGGGGAGTGATGCCGAGAAGTTCAAACATGTTGACGGGTGTGAAGCGCTGAAGTCGCAAAGGTGAAAACGGGACTTCCCTTCACCCCTTCACAACATTTACTTCTTCATCAACGGACATTCGCTATTGGCCGCCGGCGCCACGGCATCCGCCGCGGGGATCACCTGGCGCACGTGGTAGTAATCCCACGGATACTTGGATTCTTCCGGCTTCTTGACTTGCAGCAAGTAGAAGTCGTGCACGTGGCGGCCGTCTTCGCGTATGCGTCCATTTTTCGCGAAAAAGTCATTGATGGGCATTTCCTTCATTTTCGCCATCACCGTCTTGGTGTCGTCGGTGCCCGCGGCCTTGATCGCCTTGAGGTAATGCAAGGTCGATGAATACACGCCCGCCTGCACCATGGTCGGCATGCGCTTGTGCTTATCGAAGTAGCGCTTCGACCACGCACGCGTCTCCGCGTTCAGGTCCCAATAGAAGCCTTCAGTGAGATACATGTTCTGCGCGGTCTTCAACCCCAGGCTGTGAATATCCGTCAGGAACATCAGCAAGCCGGCCAGCGATTGCTTGGGCATGATGCCGAATTCAGCAGCCTGCTTGATGGAGTTGGTGGTATCGGTGCCGGCATTCGCAAGCCCGATCACTTTTGCGCCGGACGATTGCGCCTTCAACAAAAATGACGAGAAATCGGTGCCGGGAAACGGATGGCGCACTGCCCCCAACACCTTGCCGCCGTTGGCTTTCACCGCATCGGACGTGTCTTTCTCCAGCGAATGACCAAACGCGTAATCCGCCGTCAGAAAAAACCAGCTATCGCCGCCCTGCTTCACCACGGCTTTGCCGGTGCCGTTGGCCAGCGCGTAGGTGTCGTAAACGTAGTGCACATTGGTATCAGTGCAACTCTTGCCCGTAATCAGGGTTGAGCCCGCACCAGAGACGATGGTGATACGATTCATCTGCTTTGCAATCGGCATCACCGCCAGCGCGGTGGACGAGGTCACCAGATCGCCGATCATGTCCACCTTGTCGCGTTCGAACCACTCGCGCGCCTTGTTGGAGGCCACATCGCCTTTGTTCTGATGATCGCCGTAGACCAGCTCGATGGGAAACGTATTGCCTTTTTCCTGCGCCTGAAAATCTTCAATCGCCATTTTCGCCGCGGTGATCGAACCGGCGCCCGACAAATCGGAGTAGGTGCCCGAGAGGTCGGTGAGAATGCCGATTTTCACCACACCGTCGGACAATTTCATGCCGCCCGCGGGTGCTGCTTTCTGCTGTGCCAGCAGCGCGCCGGACAGTACGGCGAGTGCTGCCGCTACGCCCAGTGCTATCAGTTTTTGTTTCATTTTATAGTCTCCTCGTTTAATTTAAAAAAATTTCAAATGCCCAACAGTTCGTGCAACCGATCCATTTTGCCGGTGAGCTCCTGCTGTGTCACGGTCTCCACAATGCCGCCGTGCTCAATCACGTAATGCCGATCAGCCAGCGGCGCCGCAAAGCGAAAATTCTGTTCCACCATGATGATGGTATAGCCGCGCTCCTTCAATTGCCGGATCACGCGCCCCAGCGTTTGCACAATCACCGGCGCCAGCCCTTCGCTGATCTCGTCCAGCAGCAGCAGCTTGGCCCCCGTGCGCAGTATGCGCGCGATCGCCAGCATTTGCTGTTCGCCACCCGACAAGCGCATGCCCGGACTGGTTCTGCGTTCCTTGAGATTGGGAAACATCGCATAAATTTCATCGATGCTCATGCCGCCGCTGGCGACTTCCGGCGGCAGCAGCAGATTCTCCTCGGCCGTGAGACTCGCGAAAATGCCGCGCTCTTCGGGACAGTAGCCGATGCCCAAATGCGCAATCAGGTGCGTCGCCATGGCGATGGTTTCGCGCCCGTTGACCATGATCGAACCGCTGCGCTTGCCGGTGAGGCCGAGAATCGCGCGCAGCGTCGTGGTGCGCCCGGCGCCGTTGCGCCCGAGCAGCGTCACCACTTCACCTCGATTCACCATGAAGTCGATGCCATGCAGCACGTGCGATTCGCCATAAAAGGCGTGCAGGTCGGTGACCCGCAAAATCTCGGCGCCGTTATTGTTGCTCACTGCCGACCTCACTGCCGACCTCACTGCCGACCTCACTGCCGACATAAGCTTCCAGCACCAGCGGGTTTTTCGACACTTCGGCGTACGGCCCCTCGGCGAGCACTGCGCCGCGCGCGAGTACGGTGATGACGTCCGACAAATCGGCCACCACATTCAGATTGTGTTCCACCATCAGAATGGTGCGCTTCTCCGACACCTTACGGATCAGGTCAACCATGCGGCCGACATCTTCATGGCCCATGCCTTGCGTCGGTTCATCGAGCAGCATCAGTTCCGGCTCCAGCGCCAAGGTGGTGGCAATCTCCAGCGCGCGCTTGCGGCCGTACGGCAGCTCGACGGTCACGGTTTTGGCAAACGACGCGAGATCCACCGACTCCAGCAGCTCCATCGCGCGGCCATTCAATTGGTTAAGCGACTTTTCGGATTTCCAGAAATGAAACGAGGTGCCGAGCTTGCGCTGCAGGCCGATGCGCACGTTTTCCAGCACGGTGAGATGCGGAAACGTCGCCGAAATCTGAAACGAGCGCACGATACCGCGGCGCGCGATCTCGGCCGGCTTGGAGCCGGTAATATCGGCGCCGTTAAAGTGGATGCTGCCCGAAGTCGGCTCCAGAAAATGCGTGAGCAAATTGAACGTCGTGGTTTTGCCCGCGCCGTTGGGGCCAATCAGCGCGTGTATGGTACCGCGGCGCACTTTCAAATCGACGTTACTCACGGCAACAAAACCCTTGAACGCTTTGGTGAGTGCGCGGGTTTCGAGGATGTATTCGTGGTTAGCGGACATTCAAAAAACCTGACTTCAAACCGCAAAGGCGCAAAGACGCAAAAAAGCCCACGCAAAGAAGTTCAAATTGCATTTCTTTGCGGCTCCTCTGCGTCTTTGCGTCTTTGCGTCTTTGCGGTGAGAATTTGAAGCTCGTAACTATTCATGAATCAATTGCCGACGTCGATTTTACCTGAGTGCGCAGTACGAATTTCTGAATCTTGCCGGTGGATGTTTTCGGCAGCGCGCCGAACACCACGCGCTTGGGCACTTTGAAGCGTGCCAGCCGCTCGCGGCAGTGCTCTATGATTTCCTGTTCGGTGGGCTGCATGCCCTCTTTGAGTTCGATAAACGCGCACGGCACCTCACCCCATTTTGCATCGGGCATGGACACCACGGCCGCGGCCAGCACCGCCGGATGACGGAACAGTGCATCTTCCACTTCGAGCGACGAAATATTTTCGCCGCCGGAAATGATGATGTCCTTGGAGCGATCCTTGATTTTCACATAGCCGTCGGGCTGCAACACCGCCAGATCGCCGCTGTGAAACCAGCCGCCGGTGAACGCCTCTTGCGTCGCCGCTTCGTTTTTGAGATAACCCTTCATGGTGATGTTGCCGCGAAACATGATTTCGCCCATGGTCTCGCCGTCGCGCGGCACCACCTGCATGGTCGCGGGATTCATCACCGTCATGCCTTCCTGCAAATGGTAGGCCACGCCCTGCCGGCCATTGAGTTCCGCGCGTTGTTCCACCGGCAGATCGTTCCAGTCTTCATGTTTGGCGCACACCGCTGCCGGCCCGTAGGTTTCAGTCAAGCCATAGACATGCGTGAGATTGAAACCCATTTTTTCCATGCCCTCGATCACCGCCACCGGCGGCGCCGCGCCCGCCACCAGGCAATTCACCGTGTGCGTGATGCCCTGCTTCATCGCGGCCGGCGAGTTGAGCAACAGATTGTGCACGATGGGCGCGCCGCAATAATGCGTGACCTTGTGCAAACGAATCAAATCAAAAATCGCCTGCGCGTCAACGCGGCGCAGACAAATATTCGTGCCCGCCATGGCGGCAATGGTCCACGCAAAACACCAGCCGTTGCAGTGAAACATCGGCAGCGTCCACAAATACACCGGATGCGGCGGCATGCCCCACGACACGATATTGCTCACCGCGTTGAGATACGCGCCGCGATGGTGATACACCACGCCCTTGGGATTACCCGTGGTACCTGAGGTGTAATTCAGCGAAATCGCATTCCATTCATCGGCGGGCAATTGCCATGCGAAATTAGCGTCACCGCCGGCGATAAAACTTTCGTATTCGATGCTGCCGAGGCGCTTGCCGCCCACGAACGCAGGATCATCCACGTCGATCACCAGCGGCTTGTGCTTCACCAGCGTGAGTGCTTGTTCTATCGTCGCTGAAAACTCGCGATCGACGAGCAGCACTTTCGCCTCGGCATGATCGAGCATAAACGCTATCGCCTCGGCATCGAGACGTGTGTTGAGCGTGTTAAGCACCGCGCCGATCATCGGCACGCCGAAATGCGCTTCGTTCATAGCAGGAATATTCGGCAGCATCGCCGCCACGGTGTCGCCTTCGCCGATGCCGTGTTGTTTAAGCGCGGAAGCCAGCCGCCGGCAGCGCGCATACACTGCCGCCCAGGTGAGTTTGACGTCGCCGTGTATGACCGCAATGCGCTCGGGATACACATAGGCCGTGCGCGCCAGCAACGACAATGGCGACAGCGGCGTGTGATTCGCCGCGTTCTTGGGTAGACCGGTGCTGTAGGGATTCGAGGGCTTCATAGACATTCACCGATGCAGCATAGTACGTCAGTTAGCTTACAAAAAGCTGAGCCTAAGACCCGTTGTATGATTTTACTAATTATTGTTTAAAAACAAATACTTACCTAGAATTCTGTGCGCGATGTGGCCTACCGCCCGAACCCATCGCGAAAGCGCACCACCGCGTCTTCGATGCGCTCCACCGCCATCACCTCGAGTCCAGGAATCGGCTGCTTGGGTTTATTCGCCACCGGAATCAAGGCATGCGTGAAGCCCAGCTTGGCCGCTTCGCGCAGCCGCTCTTGCCCGCGCTGCACTGGACGCACTTCGCCGGCGAGACCCACTTCACCGAACACCACCAGCTTCGCCGGCAGCGGTTTATTTTTGAGTGACGACACCACCGCCATCATCACCGCCAAATCCGCCGCCGGTTCGGTGATGCGCACGCCGCCGACCGCGTTGATGAACACGTCCTGATCGAAACACACAATGCCGGAATGGCGGTGCAGCACGGCCAACAGCAGCGCCAGGCGGTTTTGCTCGAGGCCGACGGACAGACGGCGCGGATTCGGCGCATGCGCTTCATCCACCAAGGCCTGAATCTCCACCAAAATCGGGCGCGTGCCTTCCTGCGTCACCATCACGCACGAACCGGCAACTTCGCCGCTGTGCTGCGACAAAAACAGCGCCGACGGATTCGACACGCCTTTCAAGCCTTTTTCGCTCATCGCGAACACGCCGAGTTCGTTCACCGCGCCGTAGCGGTTTTTGAAAGCGCGAATCAATCGAAAACTCGAATGCGTGTCGCCCTCGAAATACAGCACGGTATCGACCATGTGCTCGAGCACGCGCGGGCCGGCCAGCGCGCCTTCTTTGGTGACGTGGCCGACCAATATGATGGTGGTCGCGCCCGACTTGGCCACGCGTGTGAGCTGCGCCGCGCATTCGCGCACCTGCGCCACCGAGCCGGGTGCCGAGGTCAACGCCGAGGAATACAGCGTTTGTATCGAATCGATCACCGCCACATCGGGCTTTTCGCTTTGCAGCGTGGCCTGAATTTTTTCGAGATTGATTTCGGCGAGCACGTGCACCTGCCGCGCATCCACATCCAATCGTTTTGCGCGTAATGCAATCTGTTGCGCCGATTCTTCGCCACTCACATACAACACTTTACGTGTGCCACCCATCGCCCCCAGCGATTGCAGCAGCAGCGTGGATTTGCCGATGCCCGGATCGCCGCCGATCAGCACCACGCCGCCCGGCACCAGCCCGCCGCCCAACACGCGGTCAAACTCGGCCACGCCCGACGGGATGCGCGCTTCTTCGCGCGCTTCCACTTCAGACAATCGTTGCAGCTTGCCCGCTTCGGTGATCAAACCAAAACGATTGCCGCCCGAGGGTGCGGTTTCATTGACGCTTTCCACCAGCGTGTTCCACTGCTGGCACGCCGGGCACTGCCCCTGCCACTTGAGCGATTGGCCGCCGCACTCGGTACAAACGTATATCGTTTTGGGTTTTGCCATGAAGGTTTGCGCGAGGCCGGTGATGGCCCCGCTGTCAGCACGCGCGACAGAACAGCAGTGATCAGTGTTCGGCTACGGCTCGGTGCTTTTGTTTTTATCGACCTGAAGCTTCTTGATGCGCGCGTGCAGGTTGTCCATTAAAAACGACACCAGCGCGGCATTCAC
>JAYUAH010000697.1:0-3185 GCA_043741415.1 Betaproteobacteria bacterium | reverse complement strand
GGTAGGCGCGGACGGTGCCGGTGTGGCGGTTGCAGCAGGGGCGGCGGGCGCTACAGGCGGCAGGTTAGCGCCCGCGTCGGCCGCTGGCGAGGTGCGATTGCCCATCGTGCTGCAGGCCGATAAAGTCAGTGCAACTGCGGCGACAATTAGCTTGTGCAAAATTGTGTTGAACGGGTTTTTCATGTCCGTATCCTCAGGTATGCACCAGTTTGCGGTGGGTGTGTATGCTCATCAGTATGCCCAAGCCCAAGCATAGCGACACCAGCGAGGTGCCACCGTAACTGATCATCGGCAGTGGCACGCCCACCACCGGCAGTATGCCGCTGACCATGCCCATGTTGACGAACGCATAAGTAAAAAACGTCATTGTAATCGCGCCCGCCAATAAGCGCGTAAACGCCGTCGGTGCAGACGAGGCGATCACCAGTCCGCGCAAAATCACCAGCAAAAACAGCGTCAGCAGTACGATATTGCCGACCAAGCCAAATTCCTCGGAGTACACCGCGAATATAAAATCCGTGGTGCGCTCGGGGATGAAATCCAGATGCGTTTGCGTACCGCTCATCCAGCCCTTGCCCGAGACACCGCCGGAGCCCACCGCGATGGTGGATTGTATGGTGTGATAGCCGGTGCCGAGCGGGTCTACCGTCGGGTCGATTAACGTCAAAATGCGCTGGCGCTGATAGCCGTGCATCATCGACCACGCAATCGGCGCGGCAGCCAGGCCCGCCACACTGAGCCCCACGATGATTTTCCACGACAAACCAGCCAGAAACAGTACATAGCCGCCGCTGGCCAATATCAGCACTGCAGTGCCTAGATCAGGCTGCTTTGCAATCAGCGCGACCGGCACCAGCAACAGGATCGCGCCAAACACGAAATTGTGCAGGCGTAATGTGCCTTCGTAACGATGAAAGTACCATGCCAGCATCAAGGGTGCTGCGATTTTCATCAGCTCCGACGGTTGGATGCGGGTGATGCCGATATTCAGCCAGCGCCGTGCGCCGTTGATCACATCGCCTTTTACCGCCACGCCCACCAGCAAGACTAACCCCAGCAAAAACATTGGCAGCGCCAGACGCATCAGGAAGTGCGGCGGAATATTGGCGACCACCCACATCACCGTGAGTGCCACCAGCATATTGACCATCTGCGCGGACACGCGCGGCCAGCCCCCATTCGAGGCGCTGTAGAGCACGGTCAAGCCCACACCCATCAACAGCAATATCACCCCGAGCAGCGGCCCGTCGATGTGCCCGGTCAGCAGCCGCGCCATGCGGCGCAGGTAATAGGCGATCAACGCAGCGCTCCGTGGGGGCCTTGCGTGACTTCGCTGGTGTCGGGATCTTCTTTGCCGAGCAGGTAATAGTCCATCAACTGTCGCGCGATAGGCGCCGCCGCTTTAGCGCCAAAGCCTGCGTTTTCGACAACCAGCGCCAGCGCAATTTTTGGTTTGTCGGCCGGTGCATAGGCGATAAACAAGGCGTGATCGCGAAACCGCTCCTGCACCCGGCTTTCAACGTATTTGTCGCCTTGCTTAATGCCGACCACCTGCGCGGTACCGGTTTTGCCGCCGCTGGAATACTCCGTACCCACGAAGGCCGAAGCCCCCGTGCCTTCGCGGTTGACGCCCACCAGCGCGCGCTTGATGACCGCGGTATGTTCGGGATTCCATTCCAGGTTGCGCAGCGGCTTGGGTTCCACCGCTGTTCGTGTTTTGGTGCGCACGTCTTCGACGAAATCCACCACATGCGGACGGAACATTACGCCGTCATTGGCGAGTGTGGCCATCGCCGAAGCCATCTGTAACGGCGTATACGCATTGTAGCCCTGGCCGATGGCTACACTTACCGTTTCGCCCGCGAACCAATCGCGATTAAAGCGCTTTTTCTTCCATTCTTTCGAGGGCAGCGTGCCCGCAGCCTCGCCCGTCAAGTCGATGCCGCTGCGTGAGCCGAAACCAAGCTGCGACATGAACTTCGCGATGGCATCGATGCCCAGATCATTGGCGAGCACGTAGTAGTAGGTGTCGCACGACACTACAATGGATTTGTACATGTCGACCCAGCCGTGCCCGCCCACCGCGTCGTCGCGAAACTGGTGATTGCCGAGAAAAAAGTAGCCCGGATCGGCAATGCCCTGCTGCGGCGTACGCTTGCCGTTGGTCAACGCGGCCAGCGCCATGTACGGTTTGAAGGTGGACCCCGGCGGATAGGTGCCGGCGAGCGCACGGTTCAACATCGGGCGCTCGAGGGAATCGCGCAATTCGCTCCAACTTTGCGGGTCGATGCCGTCCACGAACAGGTTGGGATCAAACCCCGGTTTGCTGACAAAGGCCAGCACCCCGCCGGTTTCCGGATCGAGCGCCACCAAGGCGCCGCGGCGGTTGCCGAATGCCTTGAACGCCAGCGCCTGCAGTCCCGCATCGAGTTTGAGCACCAGGTTCGAACCGGAGACGGGCGGGATGCGCGACAAGGTACGCACCGCGCGTCCCGCCGAATCGATTTCAACCTGCTCGACCCCGGTAGTGCCGTGCAAGATGCGTTCATAGCTTTGCTCGAGCCCCACCTTGCCGATGTAGTCGGTGCCGCGATAATTGGCGAGCTCTTCGTTTTCTTCCAGACGGTCCAGATCTTTCTGGTTGATACGTCCGATATAACCGACCACGTGGGCGAATAGATCGCCCTGCGGGTAGTGGCGGAACAGCCGCGCCTTGATCTCCACGCCTGGAAAGCTGTAGCGGCGTGCCGCAAATCGTGCGATCTCTTCATCCGACAGGCGGGTGCGTATGGGCAGACTCTCAAAGCCCTTGCTCTCCTCCATCAACTGCCGGAAGCGGCGCCGGTCGCGTGGCGAAATTTCGACCATCTCGCCCAGACTGTCGATGACGGCGTCCACATCGCCGGCCTTGCTCGGGGTGATCTCCAGCGTGTGGCCGGTGTAGTTATACGCGAGCTCCAGACCATTGCGGTCGGTAATCACGCCCCGCCCCGGTGTCGCGGGTACCACCGAAATGCGATTGGCTTCCGCCAGCGTGTGATAGTGAGCGTGCTGCATGACCTGCAAATACACAAAACGCGTCAATAGCAACGCAAACATCAACACCGCGAACACCGATAGAATGGCCAGCCGCACCTTGAATTGCTGTTGCTCGCGCTGCGAATCACGGAACTCGACGCCCGTGC
>JAYUAH010000696.1:0-7469 GCA_043741415.1 Betaproteobacteria bacterium | reverse complement strand
CCACGTCTTTGGGTTTGGCCCCGGCGTTGCTCTTACGCTGTTTCTCGTGCACGCGATTCAAATCGCTGCGGAACGCTTCCCAGTTGATTTGTTTATTCAATCCCACCAACGGATCACCCATCTCGGCGAGCTTGGCTGAGCGTTGCGCCAGGTCGAAAAATCCCCGCTGTGGTATTTGATCGCCCATATTCTGCGCTCGCGTTTTGGTGGGCCTTCGCGTTTAACGTTTCAGTTCGCTTGGCCGCTTACTGATATTATCGAATCGGGGCGAATTTTTAGAGGTGCCCTTCAGGTATTAAGGTAACAACCTGCGGGTAACCCGCAGCGGAAACGCGCAAGCGAAAGTGATGCATCACCCGGCGCTGCCGCGCAACGGTCGATAACAGTTCGCACAGGAGAACACGCCATGAAACCCGTACAAGGATTCTGCGTTGCGGCTTGGTTCACCTTGGTCACGCTGATCGGCTGCGCCGCGGTCGAACGCCAGCGCATCCGCGGTGAAAACGCGCCGGCGGTGCGCGTTGAACCGCGGCCCGAGTACATGGCGAACGCGAAAAAAGCGCTGGCCGAGCCGTTCAAAGGCATCACCAGTGACGGTAAGGTGGTGCCCGGTTTGTATGCCGTAGCCAAAACCGGCGTATCGGCCGATCCGATCCGGCGTGCCGCCGAAGATTTTGTTGCTGCGCTCAATGCGCCGCAGCGCGCCAAGGCGCTGTATCCGGTGACTAGCAACGAATGGCGCAACTGGAGCAACATCCACCGCTACCCGCGCGAAGGCGTGATGCTCGGCGACATGAGCCCGGCGTTGCGCGAGAGCGCGTTTGCGTTAATGCGCGCCACACTCTCCGCGCGCGGCTTTGACAATGCGCGCGACGTGATGCGGCTCAACGAAACCATTGCCGAACTCACCGGTAAATTCGATGAATACGGCGACGATCTTTACTGGTTTACGGTGATGGGTACGCCGTCGGCGACTGCGCCATGGGGTTGGCAACTCGATGGCCATCACCTGGTGATCAACTGCTTTGTGCTGGGCGATCAAGTGGTGATGACGCCGCTCTTTATGGGGTCGGAGCCCACGCGCGCCGATGCGGGCAAGTATGCAGGCACGGTGGTGTTTCAGGATGAAGAACGACGCGGCCTTGCCTTCATGCGTGAGCTCACGCCCGCGCAGCGCGCGAAAGCCGTGGTCGGTGACACGCTGCCGCTGGAGGTGTCGGCGCCGGCGTTCAACGACAACCTGCAGTTGCCGTATCAGGGCCTGCGTTACGGCGACATGTCGGCCGCGCAGCAGCGCCAATTACTGACGCTGATCGAATCGCATATCGGCAAAATGCGCGAGAGGCACGCCGCCGTGCGCATGGACGAAATCAAACGCTATCTCGACCAGACTTGGTTCGCATGGCGCGGCGGCGCGGCTGAAAGCACGGCGGCCGACAGCGTGTTTTACTACCGCATCCACAGCCCGGTGGTGCTGATCGAGTTTGACCATGTGCGCGGCGTCGCGCTCAATAACCCGCAGCCGACGCGCAATCACGCGCACACCGTGATCCGCACGCCTAACGGCAACGACTACGGTATGGATTTAATGCGCCAGCATCACGCGCAGTACGAGCATGTCAACGGTGAGCATGTGGCGCGTAGGCGCGACTGGTAGACCACTGACGCGTGCTAATCCGCAGTCGCGCCCGACGCCTTGATCACCTTCGCCCAGCGCGTGGCATCGGTGCGCAGGAACGCCGCGAACTGATCTAGTGTGAGACTACCCGGTTCCGCCCCCTCGGTGGAAAGCCGTGTGCGCACCTCCGGTGTTTCCAGCCAGCGCGTTATCTCGACGTTAAGCCGCGTGATGATGTCCTTGGGAAGTGCCGCCGGGCCGAACATGCCAAACCATTGTTGCGATTCGAAGCCAAGCAGGCCGGCTTCAGCCATGGTCGGTAATTGAGGTAAGACCGCATTGCGCAGCGGCGAAGTAACGGCGAGTGCGCGGACGCGCCCGGTTTTGATCTGCGGCAGCGTGATCGGTACGCTCGAAAACGACAAATCCACTTGCCCGCCGACCAACGCGATCAGGCTCGGCGCCGAACCTTTGAACGGAATATGCGTCAATTGGATAGCGGTCATCGACCTGAATAATTCGGCGGTGAGGTGCGGCGGCGAACCGTTACCGCCGGAACCGTAACTCAATCGTTCCGGTTGCGCCTTGGCGAGCGCGATCAGTGCCTTGAGGGATTTCGCCGGCACGGACGGATGCACCACAAGCACCAGCGGTGACGACGCAATAAACGCAATCGGCGCGAGATCGCGCAACGGGTCATAGCCGAGCTTCGTATACAAACCGGGATTGATCACAATCGGCCCGGCGGATGAGAGCAGCAATGTGTAGCCATCCGGCGTGGCCTTCACCACCATCTCGGTGCCGATGCCGCCCGCTGCACCCGCGCGGTTTTCCACCACAGCGGATTGCTTGAACCTTTCAGTGAAGCGCTGCGCCACCATGCGTGCGATAAGATCGGATACACCGCCGGCGGATTGGCCGACGATGATGCGGATCGGTTTAGCAGGGTACGATTGCGCAAAGGCGTTGCTTGCGCACAGCATGAACAGCAAGCGCATCGCTAGAATACGGAAAGTCATAAAATTCAATAAAATCAAATAGTTACAATTTATCGTCGATGTAATATGATCAGCCCGACCATTTGAATATCGGCGTCGCGCATTGTTGTGGAGCTGGAGTGTAGATGAATTATCCCTCGTGGATGCCTGTAGCACGTGCTGAAATCGGTGTTCGTGCTTTTGGCCCGGGCGCCAGCAACCCGCGCGTGACGGCGTATCACGCGCACACGAATATCCGGGGCTACGACGATAAAGCGTCGTGGTGCTCGTCGTTCGCGAACTGGTCGCTGGCGCAGGTAGGTATCACAGGTACCGGTTCGGCCTTGGCACGTTCCTGGCTCGCATGGGGCGTGGCCCTCGCTGTACCGGTGTTCGGCTGTATTGCTGTTTTGTCGCGAAATGATCCGGACAGTTGGAAAGGCCATGTAGGATTTTTTCTGCGTATCGAAGCGGAGCAGGTGTATCTGCTGGGTGGCAATCAACTGGATCAGGTATGTGAGCATCACTATCCCGTGGCAACGGTGCTGGGCTATCGCTGGCCCTTGGCATTTGATCGGGCGTAGCCTGCATGGTGTGCGCAGCGCGTACGCGGGAACTATAATCACCAGCGTCGATAGCCGTCTAACTAAATGGTAGAAATGAAAAAGCCCCTCGAAATCTTGCGCCTGTACGCCGCTCACGATTACACCATCAACGGCGCCTACACCAGCCGTGCCGCCGGCAACCCGCAACGCGAATTCATTTTCCATAACGGCAAGTCGTGGTCGTGGCAGTCCTTCGGCGAGGCAGTGGAACGCACCGCAAGGTTGTTCGTGGCGTGCGGCGTAAACAAGGGCGACCGCGTTGCGGTGATGGCGCGTAACTGCGACGGGCATGCGTTGGCGCTATTCGCATTGGCGCGCATCGGGGCGATCATGGTGCCGGTGAATCCTGAATTTGGCGTTGCCGAGGCGAAGTATGTGTTTCATCATGCCGAGGTGAGTGCGGTGTTGGCGGCGAGTGATACGTTGGCTGTGGCGCAGCAGGCAGCGGAAGGCTTGGTCACGCCGCCATGGTTCGCATTGTTTGATGCAGCGGCGAAAAACGTGCCGTTGCTTGCGGACCTTGCAGCCGACGCACCGCAAGTGACACTCCCGAACAACGTCACTGCCGACGACACGGTGTTGATTGTTTACACCTCGGGCACCACGGGTTTTCCCAAGGGGGCGATGCACAGCCAACGAAGTTTTCTCATCGGCGGTGAAGCGTTTGTGCAGCGCGTGTATTTGCAGGACGACGACCGCGTGATGGTGGTGCTGCCGATGTTTCACATCAATGCCAATTTTTACTCGCTGGCGGGCACGTTGGCGGCGGGCGCGACGTTGATCATCGTGCCCAAGTTTTCGGCGTCGACGTTCTGGCAGGTGGCTGCGGATACGCGCGCGACTGAAGTGAATATCATCGAAGCGATGGGTACGATTTTGCAGAATCGGCCGCGCAGCGAGTATTGCGCCGATCACAAGCTGCGCGCGGTGTACGGCGTGCGCGGCAGTTACGCGGATACGTTTCGCAATGAGTTTGGTATTCCAGTGTTGATCGGCGGTTACGGTATGACGGAAATTCCCGGCGTGACGTGCAACCCGGTCGAAGGCGTGCAGAAGTGGCACACCATGGGGCCGGTGGGGCGGCATCCTGATCCGCAGCGCCCGTGGGCGCAATGTCGCGTGGTTGACGATAGGGGCAACGATGTCGCCACCGATCAAGAAGGCGAGATGTGGGTGAAAACGCCGATTGTGATGCAGGGCTATTTTCGCGATGCGCAGCAAACCCAAGAGGCGTTTCACGAGGGCTGGTTCAAAACCGGTGATATCGTCAGGTGCGACGCTGACGGTTACTACTCGTTTGTCTCACGCAAAAAAGACATCATCCGCCGTCGCGGCGAGAACATCGCCGGCGCGGAACTCGATCGCGTGATCGGCGCGCATCCTGCGGTGCATGAAGCGGCTGCCGTGGCCGTGCCGGCTGAACTTGGCGAAGACGATATTCTGGTCGGTGTGATCTTGAAGCCGGGGGCGCAAGCCACGGCGCAAGACATCGCGCAGTGGTGCCGCGAGCGGCTCGCGCCGCAGAAGGTACCACGCTACGTGTTGTTCGTGGATGATCTGCCGCATACGCCTACGGGTAAGGTGCTCAAGCTGCAGTTCAAGGCGGACAAAACGCTGAAAGCACGCGCGGTGGATTTGGAGTAAATTAACTGTTTTCACAGGAGTTCGTAATGAAACACCGGCGCAATGTATTAAAAGCCGCCGTGGTAGGCGGTATCGGACTGGTGACAGCGCGGCTGGTGTCCGCCCAGTCCAATCCCAAAGAAGCGCGTCCGCAAGCGGGCGACCGTTTTGTGTTGAGCGACGGCGACAACAAGGGCGCGGTGGTGAAACTTGACGACTTGAAACCCGGTGCGTCACCAGTCACGGTGTTTCCGCAAGACCCCGCGAGCGGCACGGTGCGCGATGGTTCGCGGCTGAATCAAATTCTGATGGTGCGCCTGCACGAATCCGGCATCAAAGACGATACCAAGGCGCGCGCGGCGCAAGGCGTAGTCGCGTATTCTGCGGTGTGCACGCACACGGGTTGCGACGGCATGGCGTGGCTGGCGGAAAAACAGGTGTTCAAATGCCCCTGTCACGAGACGGAGTTTGACGCAGCCGATGGCGCACGTGTGGTGAGCGGACCCGCGCCGCGCCGCTTGCCGGCATTGCCGCTTAAAGTGGTGGACGGTTATGTCGTCGCAGCAGCTACGTTCACCAGTCGTGCGGGTGTGATTCAGCCTTAAATGTTGCATAAACGTTGCATAAAACAAAGTACTCACTTCAATGCAGTTTCAACGGGAGACACTTATGAGCAGACAAAAGTGGTTGATGCGTGCAGCAGCTTGTGCAGTGGCGGTGCCGGCGGTGGTGTTCACATCGGCGTTCGCGCAGCCGCAGGGCAATATTGCCAATTACGCTAACGTGACCGATGCGCGGCTGCTCAATCCCGAGCCGCAAAACTGGCTGATGATTCGCGGCACGTACAGCGGTCAGGGTTACAGCCCGCTCGACAAAATCAACACGGCCAACGTCAAGCGTCTGGTGCCGGTGTGGTCCTATTCCACCGAGCAGTTGGAGGGGCATCAGGCGCCGCCGATCGTCAACAACGGCATCATGTTTATCTCCACGCCGCGCAACCAGGTGCTGGCGCTGAATGCCAAAACCGGCGCGCTGCTGTGGCGATATCAGCGCGAGTTCGCCGAGGACGTGAACCATCCGCACCCCACCAACCGCGGTGTCGCGCTCTACAACGACAAGGTCTACCTCGCGACCATGGACGCCTTCGTGGTGTGTCTGGAGGCGAAGACCGGCAAGGTGGTGTGGCAAACCAAGCTTGCCGAAAACAAGGCCAACTATTACTTCACGTTGGCGCCGCTGATTGCCAAGGGCAAGGTGATGGTGGGCTCCTCCGGCGGCGAGTACGGCATACGCGGCTTTGTCGCGGCTATCGATGCGGAAACCGGCAAGGAAGTGTGGCGCACGTACACGATTCCCGCGCCGGGTGAGCCGGGCAGCGAAACCTGGCAGGGCGACCAATGGAAATCCGGCGGCGGTTCGGTATGGGTGACCGGCAATTACGATCCGAAACTGAACATCGCCTACTGGGGTACCGGCAACCCCGGCCCCTGGCCCGCGGACGCGCATCCCGGCGACAACCTTTACACCACATCAGTCATTGCGCTGGATGTCGACACCGGTAAGCTGCGCGGCCACCATCAATACCACTGGGGCGACAACTGGGATTGGGATGAAGTTTCCACGCCCCTGCTGTTCGACGTGAAACGCAATGGCCGTACCTTCCCCGCGCTGGTGCATCCCGGACGCAACGGCTATCTGTGGCTGCTGGAGCGCAAGCAGGACGGCATCGGCTTTGTCGACGCCAAGCCCTTTGTGAAGCAGGAGGTGTTCACCGCCATCGACCCGAAGACCGGCCGGCCGTCGTACGATATGAGCAAGCGTCTGATGGTGGGTCAGACCACCACGTTCTGTCCGTCGCACTGGGGCGGCAAGGATTGGCCGCCCGCCGCGTACAACCCGAAGACCCACCTGATTTATATCCCCGCGCATGAGAATTTGTGCGTCACGCTCGCGGGCGAGGCCAAGATCGCGCCCTACGAGCCGGGCAAGCGCTACGTCGGCACCGATGCTTCCAAGACGCGTTTGTTCCCGCGCGAGGGCGCAACCTACATCGGTGAAGTGCAGGCGTGGGACATGAACAGCGGCAAGAAGGTGTGGTCGTACCCGTATCCCGACATGGACATCAACTGGGGGCCGTTGCTGACTACGGGGGGTGGCTTGGTGTTTGCCGGCGGCTCGCAGGACCGCAAGTTCCGCGCGCTCGATGCAAAAAACGGCAAGCTGCTGTGGGAGTTCGTCACCAACTCCGGCATCACCGCCATGCCCGCAAGCTACATGGTGGATGGGGTGCAATACATCGCTGTGCAATCGGGCTGGGGCGTAGACGCGCAGAAAATGACCGGCCGCTTGAACGACTCGATGAACCGCAGCATCCGTGTGCCGCAGGGCGGCGTGGTGTGGGTGTTCGCGGTGAAATGATCGTAAGTATTTGTTTTTAAACAAAAAAATGGCGGGGATTGCTCCCCGCCATTTTTGTTTGCTACGCGTGCGGATTTAGTTCTTGGCCGGCGCTTTCTTGTCCATCATTTTGCCGGGTGCTGCTTTGGTTTGCTCCGCTTGGGTGCGTTCAGTTTTTAGACGCGCCACGCGATCACGGATTTCGATTTTTTGTTCCGCAGTGAGTTCTTCTTTTTTCTTGCCCGCATC
>JAYUAH010000695.1:0-3199 GCA_043741415.1 Betaproteobacteria bacterium | reverse complement strand
CCGGGCCGATTTTGTCGAGCAGTGCCGCGCCAGCATCGCGATTCAATTGTTCGATCATGCCGACGTCATTGATGTCTTCGACTTGCGAGGCAAAAAATTGGTCAAGATCGGATCGCCCGCCGCACCCGAACCCGGCCACTGCGGCAGCGGCGAGCAGGCGATACAAAAGCGAGCGGGGCATAATAACTCCTCAAGAGGTATTTCATAAGTATTTGATTTTAAATGATATTTTTTTACAGCTTGCGCAGTATCGCTGCGCCCTTCGCCAGTGTCTCTTCCGACTTTGCAAAACAAAAGCGCAGCACTTTGTGCGCGGGCGGCTCGCGGTAAAACACCGATACCGGAATCGATGCGACGCCCTTTTCTTTGGTCAGGCGTATGGCGAGATCAGTGTCGCGTTCGTCGCTGATGGCGTCGTAGGCGAGGTTCTGGAAAAACGTGCCGCGCGAAGGCAGCGGTTTGAAGCGCGAACCTTTGAGCGCATCGAGAAAAAAATCGCGCTTGCGTTGATAAAACGCGGCGAGCGACAGATAGGCGTCTTTGTTTTTCATGTAATCGGCGAACGCATATTGCACCGGGCTGTTGGAGACGAAGGCATTGAACTGATGCACTTTGCGAAATTCCAGCATCAGATTTTTCGGCGCCAGCACGTAACCCATTTTCCAACCGGTGACGGCGTAGGTTTTGCCGAACGAATTCACCACGAAGCTGCGCTCGGCCAGACCCGGTATCGAGGCCACACTCTGATGTTTGTAACCGTCAAACACCAGGTGCTCGTAGACTTCGTCGCTGGCGACGATGATGTTGGTGTCGCGCAGCACGCTCGCCAGCATGCGCAGGTCTTCGCCGGAGAGCACGCTGGCGGTCGGGTTGTTCGGCGTGTTGAGGATGATCATGCGCGTCTTCGGCGTGATGGCGTTTTTCACCGCCTCCCAGTCGATGCTGTAATCCGGGTAACGCATTTGCACATACACCGGCGTGCCGCCGTTGACCTCGACCGCCGGGCCGTAGCAGTCGTATGCTGGCTCGAACAAAATCACTTCGTCGCCGGGACTCACAAAGGCAGTGACGCAGGAAAAAATGCCGTAAGTCGCGCCCGGCGTCACGGTGATTTCGTGCTCCGGGTCGTAAGTAGCATTGTAGAGCGATTGCATTTTTTCGGCGATGGCTACACGCAAACCGATAATGCCGGCCATCGGTGGATATTGGTTGTAGCCCGCGTTGATGTAGTGGCAGAACAGCGCGCGCAACTCCGGCGCGCAATCGAAATCGGGAAACCCCTGCGACAGGTTGATCGCGTTATGCTCGGTGGCCAGCCGCGACATGATGGTGAAAATCGTGGTGCCGACGTGGGGGAGTTTGGAGGTTATGCGATACGGGTATTCGTTCATGAATGTAAGTATTTGATTTTAAACAATTTTATTCTACGGCCACACGCCGAATGACCAGCGCACTCAGGTCGTCGATATAGCTCTGAATTTTTTGCTGGAGGTGGCCGCGCTGCTGCGGTGTAAGCATGCGGTCGACTTCGAGATAATGCGCAACGCGTTTTTCGTAATTGTCGTTGAGCGCGTGCTGCACCTCGGGCGCGCGTCCTTTTTCCCAATCGGCAAGCCATGGCCCCAGGGTGCGGGCGAACTCACTCTTGTTGGTGCGCAAGTTGAGCAGCGCAATAAATTCTTTTTGCCGCCGCTGGCGATCTTGATGGCGCACGTGGTCGGTGTAGGGAAGGGCATCGTTGAGCGCGGCGATACGTTCTTCCTGCGCGTGGGTGAGGGTGCCTGCCCATTCGCGTATGCGTTTGAGATCGCGCTCAAGCCGCGCTTTGCGGCGCTCGTCGTGCGTGCCGCTGAGTTTGTGTTCGCGCGCAAATTTCTGATTGGCTTTGGCGAAACTTTTTTCCAGTGCCTGAATATTGTGCGGCGTCAGCGTGGTGAGCACGTCCACGGCGTCCGGCGTGCCCTTGGCGACAATCGCGCGATAGCGGGCTTTCGCGCTCTCCACCATCCACACCGCGTCGTCGCGCGTGACGGGGCGCTCGCTGCGTTTTTTGATGTCACCGAGAAACTGAATGTACTCTGGCAGTTGCTCACGCCGATGCCAGGCCAGCAGCGGGTCGAGGCGCGCGTTGAAATCCTGCCGTTGCGCAGTATCCAGATCGAAGTAGTCGTGCGCCATCCACGACAGAATGATGTCGGCTTGATTGTAGACGATGCGTATCGTGCTGCAGCCGCTCGCGAGCAGTAGCACGGCCAGCAACAACGCGAGCCAACGCGGGACGCGTCCTGCGCCGGCGTCGCGCATCGTCACGGTTTAAACCGGAACTACTTGATGGCTTCGAGCCCGGCGCGTGCGCACTGTGCGTCTTCGCTCGCCGCCGCACCCGATACGCCGACAGCGCCGATGATTTTGCCGTTGACCACGATGGGCAGGCCGCCGTCGATGGCCATGGCGCCCAGGGTGATGACTGATGGACGGCCGCCGTTGAGCGCGTCTTCCAGCGCTTTAGTCGGACGGCGGAAGGTGGCCGAGGTGCGCGCTTTTTCGATGGCGATTTTCGAGCTGGCGTATTGCGTGTCGTCCATGCGCTCGAAGTAGATCAATGAACCATGCGTATCGACCACGGCCACCGCCATTTTCCAGTTGTTTTTGCGAGCCTCGGCCAAGGCGGCGGTGCCGATTTTTTTAGCTTGCTCGGCCAGCACATCAGCGCCGTACGAGGGTGCCTGCTGCGCTTGCGCAAAAAAAGCGGTGAAGGTGATGACAGCCGCAACCAGCATGTGCAATAACGATTTCATGAGTTCTCCTTTGGGTGGTGTGGAACGTGCGTTATAAAATCACAGCGTTTCGAGATGTTGTGCCATGCGCTTACGCATTGCTGCGTCAGGCAGGCGCCCCATGCCCGCTTGCATATTATCCTGCAAATGCGCCACGCGCCGCGTGCCGGGAATCACGCACGTCACCGCGGGATGGCCCAACAGATATTTCAGAAAAAATTGCGCCCATGACGTGCAATCGAATTCAGTGGCCCACGCCGGCAGCGCTTTGCCTTTGACGCGCCCGAACAGATTGGCTTGTGCGAACGGGCGGTTGATGATTACCGCGACGCCGGCTTCCAGGCAGGCCGGCAGCAGCCGCGCTTCGGCTTCGCGTTCGGCCATCGAGTAGTTGAACTGAACGGTATCGTAAGTATTTGTTT
>JAYUAH010000694.1:0-7496 GCA_043741415.1 Betaproteobacteria bacterium | reverse complement strand
CGATGATCTGGTTGATATCCTGCCGCACTTCCTTGCCGAGCGAGGTAATTTTTTCCAGCGTACCGGTCACCTCGCGTGCTTTTTCCATGGTGGCAATATTAAGCTGCGATACATCCACCTTGGCCTGCACCGCCGCCAGACGCACATTATCACTGGATTTACTCAATTCTTCGTACGTCGCACCCATCACTTCGCGGATTTTTTCCAGGCCGTCGCGCATGCGGCGCGTTAATTCGTGCGCCGAGGTGCTGGTTTCACGAATGCGGTCGGCAATCTCCACGAACCAGCGCGCGTCGGTGCTGGCGTCGCGATTCGCCGCCACCGTGGAATCGAGCGCCAGTTTGCGGATGCGCGCCGCCATGTTGCGCAATTCATCCAGCATTTCGTCGATGGCAAGCGAATGATCGCGCACCACTTCCTGGTGCCGCGACATTTCTTCGGACGCCTTGGAAAAATCCATCATGCGCCCGGTGACGGTATCGAGCTGGTTTTCGTAGGCCTTGATGAAATCCGGCAACGACAACCAGGTGGAACCACCCGCGCCGTCCGAATTGCTCTTGAGCAAACGCACTGCATTATCCATTTGCTGCCCGGTTTTGTTCATCACCACCCGAAAGCTGTTGCCGATGCTGGCCGCGGCCGCTTCCGACTGCTGCGTCACCTCGTCCAGCATGGCGCGCGCCTGCTTTAGACTAATATTTGCCGCCTGCGCCGAGCCGAGCCAGTGAGCGAGCATGCTGCGCAGCGCATCTTCCGATGCCGAACTGCGGTCCACCAGCGTACGCTCCGCACGTTGCGTTGCCGCCTGCTCAACCTGGAGCGCCTGCGCGTGACGCTTAAGCAGCCCGATCAGCAAAAAAATCGCTATCGCGGATAACACCAGCGATACCAGCGCCACCCACAGCGGCATCGCCCATACGCCCCACGCCCACGGCGCCAGTACCGCCGCCGCGCACAGCAGCGGCATTTTCAGCGCACCGGAGGACTTGCCGTCGTCAAGCGAGATATGCACGGCTTAGTCTCCCAGCACCACGTCGAGCGCCAGCAGTACAACCAGCTCACGCAAACGCTGCGACGCGCGCACGACGCGCACTGACTTGCCCTGCTCGCGCGCGCGCACCACCACCACCGCCAGCAGCTGCGCCAGCGCGGTATCGGGACGCACAATCGCTTGCGCATCCAGTTCCAGCATTGGGCTCGCTTCATCCAACTGGGCGCGAACCGCAGACCACACGGCAGCGATATCGCGAACGCCGGCGTCGGCAGAGAGTGTGTAAGTGGTTGTGGTCACGATCTTTGTTTGTGATCAAGCGCGTAGGCTGCGTTGTTAACGCACTTCCCGATTATAAACGCCAGAACACTTCCGTGACGCATGCGCACCATCACGGCAAGCACAAAATCACACTGCGACGAACATTGCCAATACGCCCACAGCGATCGCACAACATCTGAGCAGTGATATCATAAATTATCGTTTAAAAACAAATACTTATGCTATTACCGCCTACTTCGATTCACTGCGGCTGACTTCGACTCACGTCGACCCACTACGCCCGCCGCATCTCCTGCATGTTACGGGCATATTGCCCATCGCGGCGCTTGAGCGCCTTGGTGACGACTTTGGTTGCGCCGAACGTGGGAATCACCGCCGAATGTTTGCCGGCGCCGCCGATCACCGCAATCACCAGATTATCCGGGTTGTGAATCATCGGCACCGGTGCATCCAGTCCAGCATTTTTGTAGACCGACGCAAACGCCACGCGAAAACGCCGCTCGATGTTTTCTTTGGAAAAAGTGCCCAGCGGTAACGTGGCGTGCTCTGCGATAAATTTTTTGGCGTCGCGCTTGCTGATGCCGTCGTTGGCAATCGTCGCCGCATGCTCCGGCCCCATCACGATCAGCGGCTGCGCTTCGGGGTAATACACGTCATTGTTACCCGTGCTGATCAAGGTGCCGGCAATGGTTTTCAAAATGCCGGTGCCGGAAATGCTTTCGTGATCGTTCACATTATGCGGGCACTCGGCACCGACAACCGTAACACAGCTCGCCTCCTTGGGAAAGCCGCGTTCCACATGCAGCGGCTGCCACGGATTGCGATCTTCGTTCTCCGCTACGCAATACGAATATTTGTTGGGCCCGCCGAAAGTGGACATATCACCCAGCCCCGGAATCGCGCCGCCGATATTCAATAAAATCAAACGAATCGCGCGACCGATGGTGGCGTTGCTGTGGGTGCCGGGCCCGAACGCATTGTGGCCGCTGTTCATGTTCAGTTCTTTGGCCATCGGACCATTCACAATCAGCAGCGGCGCGCAAATATGCGTGGTGGCCTGCAGGCCGTAAAGATTAAACGTTTCATCGCACATCGCTTCCACGGCCAACACGATCAACGGAAAATATTCCGGCTTGCAGCCGGCCATCACCGCATTCGCCGCCAGCCGCAACGGCGTGGCTTCGCCATAGCGCGGTGCGATTTTTCCAACCGGCTCGTTCCACGGCCGATCGCAATAGTCGAGCATCGCGGCCACGCGCGCTTCAGTGGGCGGAATCAGCGGCAGGCCGTCGCCCCAGCCTTTTTCCAGGTACAGCTCGTTAATCGCCGCGAAATCATCCTGCGTTTCCAGACTGGCGTCCGGCGTTTTCAACAGTTCCGACAAATCGCTCATGTCGCATGTTCCTTGATCAGCTTCACGAATTCCGGGATCGCCACTTCAGCGCGCCCTTCAACTTTCTCCAGCGAAATTCCGCCCAGCGGATGCGGAATCACAATCAGCGGCAAATCCGGTGTACCGAACACGCGCGACTGCGCCTTGCCCAGTTTGAGAAACGGATCCGTACAAATCACCGCGGTGACCAAACCGCGCTTACGCAACTCTGACATGTCGTGGACACTCCACGACGTGCAGGAGCCTCAATCGGCCATGGCGCTGATGACGCAGTCCGCCTTTTCCGTGAGTTCATCGAGCACCGCTTTTTCCGCCGGTATCGACGGCGACGGCTTGCGCAGCGACACCACCGACGCCACTTTGATCTGCGCTTTCACGCCGGCAACAATAAATTGCAGCAAATGGTCGGCATTGCCCTTGCTGTTATCGAGTATGCCTAAACGTATGCCGTCCGTTTTCAAATTACGCTGCTTGCCCGCCGCCGCGAGCGCGGGCGGCGGCGCTTCCGGAATCACCAATCGAACCAACGAACTCATGGAATACTCCTTCAGTTTTACATGGGAAACAACGCACTGTAACGCATGCGCCGCGCCCTCGCAAACGCCGCCTGCGCAGAACAAATTTCGCTATCACGTGCGGGCCCACTGATGCCAGACATACACTCACCGTGAAAACCCGATGGTTGCTTTTTATATCCGCTTTTTTTGCCGGCAGCTCGATGGATTTGCATGCACGCTCCATCGCACAAAAACCCAGTGAAGCGTTGGGCCAGCCCGTTATCGTCGACATCCGTGCCGGGGCTACCGGCGTCATCGCGGCTGAGATCGTGATGAAAAGCGCGCCCGACGGCTACACCCTGCTCGCCGCGCCCGGCTCCGCACTCACCGCCACACCGTATCGCAGCGCGCATCGCTACGGATCTCGACATCTGCGGCAAGCTGATCGCGCAAGTCAGGGACCGCATTGACTGGCACACGGCCGCATGCGGCAAGCGTATGCAGAGCGGCCGCACCTCACGCTTAAGCGGCCGCCGTTTCAATCAACTGCAATTCTTGACTGCTCATCAGCTTGTCGATATCGACCACAATCAGCATGCGTTCGTCCACGGTGGCCATAGCGGAAACAAACGCGGTATCGATTGTGGTGCCGAACTGCGGCGGTTGCTTGAGGTTTTCCGCTGCCACCGCAATCACGTCCGACACACTGTCCACCACGATGCCGATCATCGTGCCGCGCAGGTTCAATATGATCACGATAGTCATCGAATCATAGTTCACCTGCGACAGATGGAACTTGATGCGCAAATCGATGATGGGCACGATGTGGCCGCGCAGATTGATGACCCCTTTGATGAAATCGGGCGTGTTCGCGATGGAAGTCACCCGCTCATAACTGCGGATCTCTTGCACTTTCAGGATGTCGATACAGTACTCTTCAGGCCCCAGACGAAAGGTTAGAAATTCCTGCTGAGGACCCGATGTCTCGATCACCGCACTTGATTGGGCATGGCGTTGGTTCATGCTGCGCTCCCGTAATCGGTCGTTAAGTCCACCAGCGTCGCGCGCCTGACCCTAAACTAGAACGCCTTCCACGCTTCGCCATCGGCGTTGGGCGGCAACTCCCGGCCCGCCGCCAACGCCGTGCGGGGATGGGGCGCAACTCTCTGTGCGGCGTTGCGCGCCGCCGCGTGCTGCCGTACCTCGGGCGCGCGTGGCGCAAACGCAACTGCACTGTCGCCACCGGTTTTAAAGACACCGACTGCCGCATACAGATCCTGCGCCTGATTCTGCATCGATTCGGCAGCCGCCGCCGCTTGCTCAACCACGGCGGCATTTTGCTGAACCACCTGGTCCATCTGAACAATGGCTTGATTCACCTGTGCAAGGCCGCCGGATTGCTCGCGCGACGCCGCGCTGATACGTTCGACAATGCCCGTGACTTCCCCGACCGAATCGACGATCTCCTTCATGGTCGTGCCGGCATTTTCCACTTGCCGCGTGCCCGCCTCGACCTTTTCAACCGAATTGCCGATCAGGCCCTTGATCTCTTTAGCGGCATCAGCGGAGCGCTGGGCCAGGGTGCGCACCGGCTGCCACCACCGCAAATCCGCGGCCTTGTTCGCCCGCGCGCGCCGCTTCCACGGCGGCATTCAGTGCCAGTATGTTGGTCTGAAACGCTATGCCATCGATCACGCTGATGATGTCTGAAATTTTTCTTGAACTTTCCTGAATTTCGTTCATGGTAGCCACCACCGCGCCCACAGCCTGTCCGCCGCGCTTGGCGACCTCATTCGCGTTCTTCGACAGCGTATTGGCACGCTCGGCGCTATCGGTATTTTCCTTCACCGCGGAGGTCAACTCCTCCATGCTCGATGCCGTCTCCTCCAGCGTCGAGGCTTGTTCTTCGGTGCGCTGCGACAGATTGGCATTGCCCATCGCGACTTCCTGAGCCGAGTCACGAATAGCATCGGCACCACTGCGAATATTGCCGACCATGCGCGTGAGATTTTCGTTCATCGTTTTCAGCGCGGCCAGCAGCCGGCCGAATTCGTCGTTACTGTGCACGTCAATCTTCGCGGTAAGATCGCCCGCCGCCACCTGATTCGCCAGCCCCAGCGCTTTGGCCAGCGGCATGCTGATGGAGCGGATCGTCGCCACCGACACCGCGATCACCAGTAGAATAGTAGCGATCACCAGCGCTATCAGAAAATAGCGCGGCACCGTGCTACTCGACATGGCGACCTTCTCGTGAAGATCCGCCATCTTTTGCTGCAATAATATCAACTCGGACATCGCCGCTACGGTGCCCGCGCCAAACGGTGTCGTCGTCTTCGCTCGCCATTCGGCGGCTTCTTCCAGCTTGCCTTCGCCGTACAGGGCAAACCATTTGGGACGCGCTTCCTTGTACTGCTTGAACACGTCTTCCAGTTTTTTCAGTGCATCGATTTCCGCCTGCCCGCGATCCGCTTTTCGAAACGCCGCCAGGTTGCCTTCAATTTCCTTGTACCATTTGGCTTCGTCGGCAACAATCTTGTCGCGCGCGGTTTTGTCGGTGAGCACCATGAACTGCGGAAAGCCGTAGCGCAGTTGTCACAATGCGTTTTGCGCGTTGGCCAGTTGCACGGCGCCCTGGGTGTTGACCGACCCCAGCTCCTGCACCACGCGCGTAAACCGCAGCGTGTTGTAAATCCCCATGCCACCCGTTGCCACGACCATCAACAGGATCGCCCCCAATCCCACAAACAATTTTCCCCGTACCGTCATTACTGTTCTCCCATTGAAGCTGCAACGCAAATCCTCGAACTGTCCCCGCGGTATTTGATAACTGGTAACTGGTAGCGTTCGCTGATTGGTAGCGTTCGCTGATCATACACGCACAATTAAACCGATCAGGCCAAAACGCTCCTTTCTGGATCATTGAGGCTGCGTAATAAGCTGCGGCGCACAGCCCCATGCGCTATGGCACCACAAAACTAATCGCGCGTACAGACTACAACTTCGCCACCACGAGTCCAAATTTTGGAGCCTGGTGCGCACTTGGGTTATGTTTATGCTGATTCAGTGTACCGTGCTTACCGAATGTTTCATGTATTGGAAACTACGTAGGCACAGCGAAAGATACGCAGGATAAATCCACGACTGCCCAATACAAAATATGCATTATGAATATATTATCAAGGAATCCGTATCGCGGACGCGTACTAGGCGCGTGTACGCAGCATACGAATCACCGCGTCCACCGCAACCGCACCGGTTGAGCCCACAATCAGCGGATTAATTTCCACCTCCGCCAATCGCTCCGCGTGATCGGCAATCAGCCACGACACGCGGCTCACTGCGTCGGCCAGCACATCGATATCGTACGCCGGTTTGCCGCGAAAACCTTGCAGCATCGGCGCGCCTTTGAGACTCAAAATCAGTTGACGTGCGGCCGCCACATCAAACGGCGCATAGCGGCGCGCAACATCTTTGAACAGCTCCGCGTAGACGCCGCCCATGCCCACCATCACCAGCGGACCGAACGACGGATTGTTCAGTGCGCCGATAATGAGTTCGACACCTTGCGCCATTTCTTCAATCAGCCAGCCGCGGATGTGCGCGTCGGGCTTGTAAATGCGCACGCGTTGCCGCATAACCGTAAGTATTTGATTTAATTCAATATTATTTTGTATGCCCATGTGCACGCCGCCGGCTTCGGTTTTGTGCGGCAGATCGGGACTCACCACTTTCAGCGCTACCGGAAATTTCAAATTACATTGCACCGGCGCATTGGCTTCGTCCGCTGCGATGAACAGGCGCTGGGGCGTTGCTATGCCATAAGCATCGAGGCACGCTTTACCCTGCAATTCATCCAGCGCGTTCGCTGCCTCCAGCGGCAACGCTTGTTGGCCAACGCTGCGTTTAATATCAACACGCGCGGCGACACGCTCACACTTGCGCGTGAATTCGTTTAACACTGACGCGGCGTAGACCAAACGGCTCGGCGCTTCGAACCACGGCACGTTCGCCGCGTCGATAGTCGACAGCCACGCCGCCGATTCGCGCGCGGTGCCGGTGAGGCTGATAAGTATTGGCTTGTCGCTGGCGTTGGCGACCTGCGCAAAATTTTGCGCCCACACCGGCGCATCGCGTCCCGGATATGAACGCAAGATCAGCATATCGACATTCGCATCATCCAGCACCACTTGCGTGGCGGCACTGAACTCAGGCTCTTTTTGTGCAATCGCCGCAGTGACGTCGATGGGGTTGGCGGTCGAAGCAAAATCCGGCAGCAGCGGCTTTAGTGCAGCCAAGGTCGGCGCGGTCAGTTCCGGCAAGGCGAGATTGGAAT
>JAYUAH010000693.1:0-7501 GCA_043741415.1 Betaproteobacteria bacterium | reverse complement strand
TGTTTTCTACCGTGGTGGCACTCGCCATCGGCGTGGTGGTCGGTCTCATCGCGGCTTATGTCGGCGGCTGGACCGACGCCATCATCATGCGCATCGTCGATTTGCAATTGTCGTTTCCGACCATACTGATTGCGCTTATCCTGCTCGCGGTGATGGGCCAAGGCGTCGACAAAATCGTCATCGCACTGATCGCCGTGCAATGGGCGTACTACGCACGCACCGTGCGCGGAGCGGCGCTGGTGGAAAAGCGCAAAGAATACGTCGATGCAGCAGTGTGCCTGGGCTACAGCCCCGTGCGCATTGTGCTGCGCCATATCATGCCGAATGTTTTGCCGCCGTTGATCGTGGTGGCCACGGTGCAGGTCGCGCACGCCATTGCACTCGAAGCCACCCTGTCGTTTCTCGGCCTCGGCATGCCGATTACGTCGCCATCGCTGGGACTGCTGATTTCCAACGGCTTCACGCATTTGCTGTCAGGCAAATACTGGATCAGTTTTTTTCCGGGTATCGCGCTGTTGATTACCATCGTCGCGATCAATTTGGTGGGCGATCAACTGCGTGATGTACTGAATCCGCGCCTGAAGTAATTATTGAATAAAATCAAATACTTACATCAAATTTCCGCCCACAGACGCAACAGGTTGTGATAACAGGCTGTGAGTTTTACAACTTCAGGCGTATCGCCCACGCTGCCGCGCAACGTCAGTATCGACATGTCCAGATCGAACAGTATGCGGCGGTGGCTGTCCTCGCGCACCATGCTTTCGATCCAGAAAAAAGACGCGACACGCGCGCCGCGTGTCACCGGCGCCACGCGATGTACGCTGGTACCCGGATACAAAATAAGGTCACCCGCTGCGAGCTTGATCGATTGCGTGCCGAACGTATCTTCGATGATCAACTCGCCGCCGTCGTAGTCGGATGGGTCACTCAAAAACAACGTTGCGGAAAGATCCGTGCGCACGTGCTTGCCGGTTGCCCGGTGCGTGCGTACGGCGTTGTCTACATGATTGCCGAAGACGTTGGTGGTGCCTCGATAGCAATTAAAAAGCGGCGGGTAAATGTGCCTCGGCAGCGCCGCTGTGAAAAACAACGCACTCTTCGCGAGCCCGTCGAGCACGAGCTTGCCGGCCTCGCGCGCGGCGGGCGCGTCTTCGGGAATCTGCAAATTGTTTTTGGTTTTTTCCGACTGCGTGCCTGCGGTGATGCGCCCATCTGCCCAAGCGGCACCGGCAGTCAGCTGACGCGCTTGTAGCAGCGCGTCGCGGGACAGGACTTCAGGCACATGCAGCAACATAGATCACCTCTATGGATTGAATAGAACGCAGCAAGCGCCGCCTAGAATTTGAACTCCGCAGTCAGAATGACTGTGCGGCGTGTGCCCGGCACGGCAAACCCGCCGTTATCGTAGAGCGCATCGTAATAAAGTTTATCGAACAGGTTTTTGATATTTAATCGCAGCCCCCAGGTTTTCTGCTCGTAGGCGACCATGGCATCCGCGCGCACGTAGGCGGGCGCGGTGTTGGGATAGTACGCGCCGTTCAACGTGGGCACGGCGCCGGCGCCGCTCGGGTTAAACGCCTGCCGGTCGCCCTTGGCTTCGAGCCCGCCGCCGATTTTCCACGCGCCGTCGAGCTTGTAGGTCGTCCACAAATTGAAGGTGTAACGCGGCGTGTTGCGCGCGCGTTTGCCGGTATATTCGGGATTGCCAAACGTAATGGCGCCGGTTGCGGGATTGACGTTCTGTGCGACCTCGACAATTTTGGCATCCATCAGCGCCACGCCGGAAAACACCTCCCAGTTGTCGGTGACGCGTCCAGCGGCCTCAAGTTCCAAACCATTGGTACGGCGCTTGTTGGTCAGAACGGCCGCAGTCGATTCGAGATCCGTGTTGCGTTCCCAGGTCTTGGTGGCGCGGTAGAGTGCCGCGCGTAGGGCAAGGTCGCCTTCCAACAGTAACCATTTGGCACCGAGCTCGATGACGTTGCTGCGTTCCGGCGGCAACGGGGTCACCGTCAACTGGTAAAGATCCGCGGTAGGGCTGAAGGAGTCGCTCCATCCGAGGTAGTAATGGGTGTCGGCTTCGGGATGAAACGACAGCGCGCCGCGGTAGCTGTTCTGTCCATAGCTCAGCGCAGGCGACGTGGCACTGCTGTAGTTGGCGTCGAGCTGGTCGCGGCGGATGCCCAGGGTCGCCTTCCATTTTGGAACAAATTCGACGGTATCCTGCAGGTACACTGCGTAAGAATTGCTTTTGAAATCCGTTGCAGTTCCAGCGAGCGCTTCGCTGTAGGGAGAGAAGACCGGCGCGGCAACCGTGCCGAAATTCTGCAAGGCCTTGCGATGGCTGTCTTCCTTCAGGTATTCGAGCCCGGCAAGAAACTCGTGCTTCATCCCCAGCGTCTGGAACTTGGTGGTGAAATCGGACTGTACGGTGATGGTGTCGTAATTCGAGGCGCGCGTCTGGTTGCCACCCACACCGCCCAGCGCATTGGGTGGTGTAGTCACATTGGGCGTCTTGGCCCAGTAACTGCGGTCATAACTGGCAAAGCGCAATTGCGTGCGCAACTGGGTCTGCGGCGACAAATGATATTCATTCACCAGACTTGTAATGCTCGTATTACTCTTGTCAAAAGTGCGGTCGAAACCGTAGAAAACACTCGCCGGCAATTGCTTGCTTGGGGCCCGCGTCGCGTTGTCAAACGAGATGCCATAGTCGGGGTTGTCGTTTGTTGTCCCGTTGTAGTGGTTTACCCAGAAACGATTGTTGGAGTTCTGATTCAGCGCGAGGCTGACGGCGAAACCTTTGCGATGAATCTCCGCTTCGGTGCCGGTGGCGGGATTGCTGCGCCAACTGCCCTCGTCGCGCTGCATCAGATTTACCCGCAGCGCGGTATCGGCATCAAACGGCTTGTTGAGGTCGGCCTTGACTTCGCCATAGCCGTGGGTACCGACGCTGCCGGTGACTTTGTATTGCTCGAAGCGCAGCGGCGTCTTGCTCACTTGATTGATGACGCCGCCCGCCTGCCCCCGCCCGAACAGCATCGCACCTGCACCGCGCAGCACGTCAATCTGATCGAGATTGAAAGTCTCACGATTGTACTGGGCAGTGTCGCGGATGCCGTCCAGATACAAGTCACCGAACGTGTAGAAGCCACGCAGATTCATGTTGTCGCCGGAGCGCCCGCCCTCTGCGGCGTTGAAGGTCAGTCCGGACACATTGCGCAGTGCCTCGCGCAGGCTGCCGACCTGCTGTTGTTGCATCAAGCTGTTGGTAATAGTGGTTATGGCTTGTGGAATGTCATGCGGATCCTGCAACGTCTTGCCGACACGCGTAGTGGTACCGCGCAAACCATCTGGGGCATCCTGTTTGCTCTTCACGTCTACGCTGGGCAACGTGATCTCGCCGGCGGGCTGTTGGTTGGCGGGTTGAGTGGGTTGAGTGGGTTGTACGCTCTGCGCAAACGCATCGTCATAGCCGAATGCCAAACCTGCGACGGCGGCACCCAACGGTACTATGCCGCCCAACGTGATGCGTTCAGTGCGCAGCGGTGCTGATGCAGAAGACTGAAAGCGCTTGCGGAAAGACGTCTTGCGATTTCTGGTTGCTTCAATAAACAAACGTTGCATGGCCACAGCCAGCGGCCGTAATTGAGGTTGCTTCACCACGATCTCCCTTTAAGAGATGTCGAACAATTGCTGGCTGGCTGTGCAAGCGCCCGGCTTGTTGGCTGGCTGGATAAAAATTCATAAATAATTGATTTTATTCAATTTTTATTATTTTAGTTTATGCGTTTTGCGTACCACATGAAAGGCCACGGTGCAGGATTGCCACACAAAAAATCCGGTTGGGTCATGTCCGGTCATCGTTTATCGGTGGCGTGCTTCCACAAATACACGGCAATCACGATCACCGACACAATGGCTTGAGCTGTCAGCGTTTCCGCTGTCGGATACACACCCAGCGCGGAAAAATGAATCGTGCCCGCCGGGCTGGCCATGACCACGCCCGCTTCCTGCAAGGCCTTCACACTGTGACCGGTGAAAATGACCGCAAGCGCCAGCATGAGCACGGCGCATACGGCGAAGAACGGTCCTATCGGCAACTTCACGCTGTAACGGAGAATCAGCCATGCCAGCGCCGCCAGAGTCACCACACCACCCGCAAAACCAGCCAGCACCGCGCCGCGCCCACCGTCACCGGCCTGCTGCCACAACGCCTGATAAAACAGCACAGTCTCGAAAGTTTCCCGGTAGACCGCGATAAACGACACGCCGGCGAGCGCCCACAACGTGCCTCCACGCAGCGCAGCGCCCAAGTTCTGCTCGATAAATGCCTTCCACGCGTGCGCCTGACTTTTCCCGTGCAGCCAGAATCCGACATAGAGCAAAATCACCGCCGCAAGCAATGCCGTGACGCCTTCCGTCAGTTCGCGCGTCGCGCCGCTGATGGCGATGATCCGGGCCGCCACGAACCAGGTGACACCGCCCAGCACCAGCGCGCCGATCCATCCCGCGTGTATCCACGGCAGCGCCTCGCGCCGGCCTGCTTTGCGTAAAAAAGCCATGATGGCGGCGACCAGCAGCAACGCTTCCAGACCCTCGCGCATCAGAATAAAGAAAGCGGACACCGCCGCGGTTGTGGGCGAGAATGCTTCGCCGCTGAGCTTTTGCGCGCTTTCGTCAAGCAGGCGGTCGATATCACCGGCGCGTGACGCAACCTGTTCGTCAGTTCCGTTGCGACGCAGCAGATCACGGTAAGCGATCATCTGCGTTTCCACTTTCTGTCGCAGGTTGCGGTCCACCATGTCGAGGCTGGCTTCGGCCAGTTCAAATCCCCCGAGATAAGCGGCCAGCGCCAAGCGCTGCGCCTCCTCGTGATTACCGGTGCGATACGCGGCCACGCTTTCGACCAGCAGACGGCGCGAATACGCAATCGGCAATTCCTTGCCCGCTTCCAGCGCAGCGGGATGGGACTGGAGCCATGAAAATACCCCGGCGATTTCGGCGCCGTATTTCGCGGCGACTTCGTTGCCGGTCAGCGTCGCCACTGCACGCAAGGTGGCGATCTCGTTTTTGCCACGGTTTGCCTGCCATAACTCGCCGCCTTTGTTGATGCTTTCCGCATCCTGGCCCAGTGTGCCGGCATAAAACGCCAGTGCCCAGCGGTCCTCCTCGGCGAGTTGAGCATAGGGATTCATCGAGGTGCCTTTCACCCCCAGCGCAATGGTGTTGTAGAGTCCGTAGAGGCTGCGCTGCGCCATGCGGGCGTGATCGTGAAAATTCGCCGGCGCGGGGTGCAGCCCCTTTGCCGCAGGTCCGTCGCCGCGCCCTTGTGCACCATGGCAAGCGGCACATTGCTGTTCATACAAGACCGCGCTGCGTTTCAAGTCCGGTGCATTGCGCGGCGCAACCATGAGCCGGTACGCATCGATCATCTTCCAGCGCAATGCGGAGGCAAGCCGGGACACCTCGACGCCTGGCGCTTTGGCTGCGATGCGAGCTTGCAAGGCGGCAGCCTGCTTGAGCAATTCAATACGCTGCGGCACATCAGGCAACTTGCCGAGCAGATCGACGACCTGCCCGGCAAACTCCGTCTGCTCTTTATACTCTACCTCATCGACGACTTTGCCATCCTTGATAAATTGCGGATAGTCCACGCCGATGTAATCGAGCAGATGCACGATGGTTTGCGCGGCAGTATCGACGACGGGTTTGGCTGCCGTATCCGCGTGCGCGTCAAGAAACGCGACGAGCAAAACGGCAAACAGCAGGCGGGGCCACATCATTTCGCGTCTCCGGGATCGGTGACGAAGCCGATTTTCGTCAGTCCCGCCCTCGCCGCGGCGGATAGCACTTCCGCGACATTTTGATACGCCGTGGTGTGATCGGCGCGGATGTGTACTTCGGGCTGAGGATCGATCTTTGCCGCTGCCGCCATGCGCGACGCCAGTGCGATTTTGTCCACGCTCTCGCCGTTCCAGTAGATCTCGCCGCCCGCCTTGATACCCAATTGGATATTGTCCGGCTTGGTCAAGTTGGGATGGCTTGCCGCTTTGGGCAAATCAATCTTGACCGAGTGCGTGAGCAGCGGCGCTGTCACAATAAAAATCACCAGCAGCACCAGCATCACGTCGATCAGCGGCACCATATTGATCTCCGCCATTGGCGCGCTATCGCCGCCTTTGCTAAATCCTCCGAAGGCCATCGCTACGCCCCTTTCACCACGGCCACCGGCTTGAGCGGCACTGCGGCTACAGGCTCACTCAGATGCGCACCGGTCATCAAAAATGCAAACAGATCGTGCGCAAACGAATCCAGTTGCGCCAGCACCACGCGGTTGCCGCGCACCATCGCGTTGTAAGCGAGCACCGCCGGAATCGCCACCGCGAGGCCCAGTGCAGTCATCACCAGCGCTTCGCCTACCGGCCCGGCCACCTTGTCAAGCGTGCCCTGTCCGCTCATGCCGATGTTGATCAACGCGTGATAGACCCCCCACACCGTGCCGAACAAGCCCACGAATGGCGCGGTGCTGCCCACTGATGCGAGCGCGGTCAAGCCGGATTCCATGCGCGCGGTTTCCTCATCCACCACGCGCCGCATCGCACGGGTAATGAATTCGGCGGGGCTGCCGGCCTCGTCCAGTTTATTGCCGCGTTGCTGCTGGTGATGACGTACCGTGGCCAGGCCATGCCAGGTGAGGTGCGAGAACGGCTCGTCGGGATGGTGGTCATCCAGAGAATCGCCTACCACCTGCAGCGAGGGCGCATTCCAGAACGTTTCGAGAAACCGCGTTGAGCGCCTGCGCACAATCAAAAACTGGATTGCCTTGGTGACGATCAAGTACCACGTCGCCAGCGACATCACGCACAATAACACCAGTATCGATTTGCTCACGCCATCGGTTTGTGACAAAAAAGAAGCAATGCCCACTGCTTGAGATTCCATTTCAGCCTTCTAAAGTAAAATTAACGGGTACCAACACCCAGGCGGCGAGCGGCTGATCGCCTTGCCGCGCGGGCACAAAACGCCAGCGGCGCACCGCCGCCATCGCCGCGTTGTCGAGCAAGTCATGGCCACTGCTCGCGTATAACAACACTTGATCGGGTGCTCCAGCCGCGTTGACTAAAATACGAAAAATAACTCTGCCCTGATGTCCCTGACGTTTCGACAAACTCGGGTACGCCGGGGGTGGATTACGCAGATAGTCGGCGTTGAAATTGGGCGGCACTACCGGCGCCGGCGGCGCGGGCGGTGCCGGCGGCGCTTGCGGTACTACAGCCTGCGCGACCACTACCTTTTCAACCGGCGGCGGCGGTGACGGTGGCGGCTGAGGCGGCACGCTGAGCGTAGCGGGCGCCTCTGTCGGCACCGTCAATTGCGCAAGCGGTTGCGGCTGCGTGGGCTTGGGCTGCACCTTGGGCTGCACCGGCAAGGGTTTGGGCAACACATCGGGCTTGGGCGCCACCGGTGTAATCAAACTCACCATCAGCGGTTTGGC
>JAYUAH010000692.1:0-3202 GCA_043741415.1 Betaproteobacteria bacterium | reverse complement strand
GAGCTTGTCGAAGCCTCTCTCAAAATGAATACCCTTCGACAAGGCTCTCCTGAGCGCAGTCGAAGGGCTCAGGGCGAACGGGTTTAAGCTAACAGTATTACGTCTTGGCGCGCTCCACCAGGCAATCGCCGCCGCCCATTTCATAGTCGCGGCAAACACCAGGCCGTCGCGCATATATGCTGCACAACAACGTGTCCCGGTTCAATGCGGCGCACCAGCCGTCATCCAAACGCGCCATCACGTGACCGCCCCATTGATCGATCGCGATCAATTCAATCGGCACATCGTCTTCGCCCATCAGCAGCACTTCCAGCTTGCAGCAGTTGGCGCGGCAGGTGGCGCAACTTATTTTTACAGCGCTGGATACGGCACGCGGCTTCATGTTGATTTCACCACCGCCTCGAAGGCGGCAATGGTGGCGATCATTTCATCACCTGATATCGGATACGCTGCACGCCCGGCCACCGCATCGGCAAAGGCATCAAACTCCGCTGCGAGCGAATCCACCGGGTCGTAGGTGGTGCGCTGCGCCGATTGGCCATTGAGCCGCACCACCAGCTCGTTTTCGCCCAGCGCTTCCGCTGAACCCGCGCTGCCGAACACGTGGATGCGCCAGTAAAACGCGGTGGAGCGTATCGCGGCCAGCGTGCCGCTCATGCCGCGCTCGAATTCAAACATAACGGTGATGGTATCGAGCGGATTGGGTTGCGGCTGCAGCGACAGCACTTGCGCATGAATTTTTCGCGCGGGGCCGGCGTAACTCACCAGCGCGTCGAGCACGTGGATGCCCGATCCGGTCAGCCCGGCTGCCGGCGCCTCGGCGGGATTGGTGCGCCACGACGAAAAATGCTTGCCGGTATTTTCGTTGCTGTAGTGGCCCTCCACATGCAGCAAGCGGCCCAGCACGCCGCTATCCACCACGCGCCGCAGTTCGCGCATGCTCGGCCAGAAACGTTTGTTGGTGCCGATGCCCAGCAGCACGCCCGCTTGTTTGCACGCTGCAACCGAGCGCGTGGCATCGGCTTGGGTCAGCGCCAGCGGCTTTTCGCAAAACACTGCTTTGCGTGCTTTTGCACAGGCTACGATTTGCTCGGTGTGCAGCGAATGCGGTGTGGCCAGCACCACGGCCTGCACGTCAGGGTCACGCAGCACATCGTTTAATTCCGTAGACAGTTGAATACCGTGGCGCGTGGTGAAATCCCGCACCTCATCCGGCTCCTTGCTCACGCCGCGGATGAAACACAGGCGCTCACTCTTGCCCTGCACCGCGGTGACGATTTTCTGTCCCCACCAACCGATGCCGACGATGGCCGCGTTAATCACGTCGCACCTAACATGTCAAACAGCCGCGCATCGAGTTGATCGCGATATTTGGCGAATATCGGTTGCATCGCCGCGACAAAAGCGCCATGCTCCGCTGAAGACAAGGTCGTGATTTCGTTTTCCTTGGGATCAAGTTTGGTGAGTATTGCCGCATCTTCCGCCGTCGCGAGTTGGTGCTGATACGCCGTCGCAATCGCTGCCGCTTCATCGATAGCGGCGCGCACGTCGGCGGGCAGTGCCGCATAGCGTGCCGCATTAAAAATCATCGCTGACGCGCCGAAGAAATGTCCGCTCATCGTGATGTAACGATGATACTGATGCACGCCGAAGTTATAGGTGTTGGTCAGTGGGTTATCCTGCGCGTCGAAACGGTCACCGCCGATCTGCTCGGTAAATTCTTTGACATCTGCCGGTATCGGCACAAAGCCCAGCGCCGCCAGCGCTTCGCCGTGCGAGGCACTCATTTGCGTGCGCATTTTCAGGCCGCGGCAATCGGCGGGCGTGCGTATCGGCCGCACTTTATTCGTCAAATGCCGAAAGCCGTTGTCCCACAGCCCCAACAGTTTGAACGGTGATGATGCCTCAAAACGTTTTTTGAAAAACACGCCCAATTCGCCATTCAGCGCGCGCTGCACGCTCGCACGATCACGCACCACGAACGGCAAATCGATCACTGCCAACTCCGGCACCCAGCGCGTGAAGCGCACCGTCGAAATATAGCAACACGACAGTTCGCCGCTTTCCACCATCAACGGCAAATCGCCCGAATTGCGCCCGAGCTCGAGCACGTTACCGATCAACTGAAAATCGATGCGCGCCCCCAGGCGCTGGCGCAGCACATCGCCGAAACGCAGCGCTGCCTGGTTGTGGATCGACGCCGGTTTTTGATAACCGCCGAATACAATGCTGCTGTTGTTGTTCAATGTTTTTACCCCGGATCATGAGCGTTCACGTGGTATCATTTTCCCACGATTGACGCGTCCGTTCGAGACGCGTTTCGATGAGGAGATTCTCACTTGCGTCATGCCCTGTTACTGGCACTGGCCGTTGCCGCTACGAGCGATGCGCACGCACAGGTATTTCCTGCACGCCCGATGCGCGTGGTGGTGCCTTTTCCCGCCGGCGGCAATGTCGATACCTACATCCGTCAACTCGCGCGACAAATGGAATTGTCGATGGGGCAATCGCTGGTGGTGGATAACCGCGGCGGCGCCAATGGCATCGTCGGCTGCGATATCGTGGCCAAGGCCGTGCCCGACGGCTACACCATCTTGGCGACTTCGATTGCATTCGCGGTCAATCCCGCGATGTATAAAAAACTGCCGTACGATAGCGAAAAAGATTTCACCCCGATTACCAACTATGCTAACGGGTTGGGTTACGTGCTGGCTGCGCACCCCTCGGTGCCCGCCACCAACATGAAAGAGTTGATTGCGCTGGCCAAAAAGCAGCCGCTGCGCTATGGCTCGGCGGGCATCGGCAATGGCCAGCATCTCGCCGGTGTATTGTTGTCGCAAAAAGCCGGCATAGAAATGCTGCATGTGCCGTACAAAGGCGGCGGCCCGGCGTTGACGGCCGTGCTCGGCGGTGAAGTGCATTTGAATTTCCCCGGCGCCAGCGTTGCCGTCACGCACATCAAGTCGGGCAAACTACGCGGCATCGGCTTCACCGGCGACAAGCGCATTTCGTCGCTGCCGGATTTGCCCACCATCGCTGAAAGTGGATTGCCTGGATTCAATTTCGACACCGGCTGGCACGCGATGTTCGGGCCGCCCAACCTGCCGGCCGCGCTGGCCAATCGCTTCCACAGCGAAGTACGCAAGGCCTTTGACGGCAGCGCGTCACTGCGCGAAACATTCACCAGCACCGGCTACGAGCC
>JAYUAH010000691.1:0-3202 GCA_043741415.1 Betaproteobacteria bacterium | reverse complement strand
GGGCTTTTATGCGGTGTATCAGGCGGCGCAACTCGCCATCGCAAAAGCCCGCGCGCAACGCTTCGCGCTGGTGGGCATGCACAACAGTTGGTTGAGCGGGCGCAGTGCCTATTACGTTGAAATGATCGCGCGCGCCGGTTTTGCTTCAATTCATTTTGCGTGCAGTGGCGACGTGGTCGCGCCGCTGGGTGGCAAGGCGGCGGTGCTCGGCACCAATCCGATAGCGTTCGGGCTGCCGGGCGACCCGCATCCGTTGGTATTCGACATGGCGACCTCGGCCACCAACAACGGCGATGTGATACTCGCGTCGCGCCTGAATCAATTACTGCCGGAGAACGTCGCCATCGATAGCGCAGGTAACCCCACGCGCGATCCGGTCGCGGCGCTGGCGGGCAGCCTACTGACTTTTGGTGGCCACAAAGGTTTTGGCCTGTCGCTGATGACACAGGCGATGGGCTTGCTCGCGGGTGCAACGCTGACCCATGGCAAAGCCGCGGACTTCGGTTTCCTGTTTATCGTCTTCGACCCTGAGTTGTTGATGCCGCTGCCGCAGTTCAAAACCTATTTATCCGAGTTGATCACCACTATCAAAGCCACGCCGCCGCGTCCGGGCGTGGATGAGATACGCATCCCTTCCGAGCGCGCGTATGCCGAGCGTGAGCGGCGGCGTGTAACGGGGTTCATCATGGATCGGCGCATCTACGAGCGACTGAGCGTGCTTTGAGTGCAACGGAACGTTTGCATTGTGGATAACGCGCGACTCTGACATCATAGTGATGAACGCGTAAGGCTTACAGCCCACCGGGCGAAGGGGGAGTGCATGTCGATCAAACGCAGGCAATTTCTAAAAGTAGCAGGTTCGACTGTGGGTGCTACCGCGCTGGGTTTTCCGGCAATCATAAATGCGCAAACGGACACCATCCGGCTCGGTTTGCTCACGGTGAAGACGGGGCCGCTGGCCTCCGGCGGGCTCGATATGGAACGTGCGCTGATCATGTACCTGAAAGAGCGCAACAACACCATCGCCGGACGCAAGATCGAATTGATTTCCACCGATACCACCGGTGTGGCGGCGGTCGCGCGTACCAAGACGCAGGAGCTGGTCGAGCGCAACAAGGTGCATGCGCTGATCGGGCCGCTCGATGCCGGCTCCGCACTCGCCATCGACGATTACATCAAGGATCAGCAAATGCCGACCATGTCCGTTGCGGCTGCTGAAGACATGACGCAGCGCAAGCCGAATCCGTTTTTCGTGCGTGCCACGTCGACCTCGTCGCAATCGGCGCATGCCATGGCCGACTATTGTGCGAAAACGCTCAAGTATCAGCGCATGGCGGTGATCGCCGATGACATACCTTATGGCCATGAAATGGTGGCGGGCTTCCAGCGTGTGTTCGAAGAAGCCGGCGGCAAAATCGTGCAGAAGCTGTTCCCGCCGCTGACCGTGCCCGACTACGGCACGTATCTTGCGCAAATGAGCCGAAAAATCGATGGGATTTTTCTGGGTTTTGCCGGCTCGAACGGTTTCCGCTGGTTACGCCAGTTCAACGAATATGGTTTGAAGGGCAAGGTGAATGTGGTGGGTGGTATGACCGCGCTCGACGAAGCCGTGCTGCGCAACATGGGCGACGAAGCACTGGGCATATTGACTGCATGCTGGTACTCCGCAGAAATCGATAACCCGATCAACCGCAAGTTTGTGCCAGCGTTTCGTGCCGAGGCCAAATACGATCCGGGGTTTTATGCTGCCGCCACCTACACCAACGGTGCGGTGTTTCAGGCGGGGCTGGAAGCGGTCAAAGGCAAGATCGAAGACAAGCGCGGCTTCATCCAGGCGATCAAGGCTGCGCGTGTGGAAGCCTGCCGCGGTACGGTCACCTTCGATACGTTTGGCAACGTGGTCGGCAATGTGTATATCCGGCGCGTGCAACGCAAAGAAGGCCGGCTGGTGAATTCGGTAATCCATACGTATCCGAACGTGAGCCAGTTCTGGACTTATCCGCGCGAGGAGTTTCTGCGCAATCCGGTGTATTCGCGCGATTGGCCGCCGGCGCGTAATCTCGAGTCGTAACGGCAGCGCAGTCGTCCGCAGGCACAGTAGCGCGGACGGGTGCGGCTGCCCGTCACCATGGACTTTTGGATCATCCAAACGTTGAACAGCTTTGCCCTGGGCGGCCTGCTGTTTCTATTGTCGTCGGGTTTTTCGCTGATCTTCGGGTTGATGCGCATCCCGAACCTCACGCACGGCGCACTGTTTATGCTCGGCACTTACACCGGCGTTTGGATACTGTCGATTTATCCCAACCTGTGGCTGGCGGCGATTGCGGGCGGCATGGTCATCGCGCTGCTCGGCGGCTTGATCGAACGTTTTATTTTGCGGCGGCTTGCGGGTAACGCGTTAGGGCAAGTGCTGGTGACACTGGGTATTTCATTCATCATCGCCGATCTATGTTTGATCGTGTGGGGCGGCGATCCGATTCCGGTGCAGGCGCCCGAGGGGCTGCGCCAGCCGCTGATCATCGCCGGTGTGCCGTTTCCGGCGTATCGCCTGGTGGTGCTGGCCATCGCGGCGGTGGCGTATCTCTTGCTCTACCTGATGATGGAGCGCACGCGTCTCGGTGCGATGATTCGCGCGGGGGTGGATGACATGCAGATGGCGCGCGCAGTGGGCATCCCTGTGTCACGTTTGTTCACCACGGTGTTTTGTCTCGGCTCTGCACTGGCGGGTGCGGGCGGCATACTCGGCGGGCCGATCTTGTCGGCGTATCCGGGGCTGGATTCGGAAATGCTGCCATTGGCGCTGATCGTGGTGATACTCGGTGGCGCGGGCAGTCTCACCGGCGCGTTCGCAGGCAGCTTTGTCATCGGCTTTATCTACACCTTCGGCACGGCGATGTTTCCGGGGCTGGCGTACGTGATCCTGTTCCTGCCAATGGTGTTTGTGATCGCATTCCGCCCGCGCGGCTTGTTTGGGCGCTTCGCGGCATGAATGCCGGTGTGAAAGTTTCTGCATGACAGAGTTGCCGCTGAGCCGTTGGGGGTGGGCCGTGCTCGCGGTGGTGCTGGCCTTACTGCCGCTGGTGGCGGGCGAGTACTACATCAATTTTTCCAGCCAGATTTTGATTGCCGCGATTTTTGCCGCGAGTCTCAATTTGCTGGTGGGCTACGGCGGCCTACCGTCGCTGGGCCACGCGGCGTATCT
>JAYUAH010000690.1:0-3206 GCA_043741415.1 Betaproteobacteria bacterium | reverse complement strand
TCGGCACCCTGCTCTCGCCCGTGTTCGGCGTGATGGGCCACCGCGTGGGCAACAAACGCGTGTATTGCGCCATGCGCGCGTGCTACACCACGCTTGGCATCCTTATGATGCTGCTGGTATTCGCCGGCGCGTTGACGCCGCTCTATGTATTCGTCATCTGGAGCGTGCTGGGTCTGGTGCGCCCGTCCGACCTGGTGCTGCGCTATGCGCTGATCGGCGAAACCATGCCGGCCAGCCAGTTGATGGCGGCCACCAGCGTGTCGCGTACCACGCAGGATTCCGCGCGCGTGATGGGCGCGCTCACGGGCGCTGCCATTGTCGCCACACTGGGTATGGGCATTGCTTACGTTGCAGTGGCGAGCCTATATGCCATCAGCCTCGCGTTGAGCCTGCAGGTGGGCAGTGTCGCCGGCGCACAAACCACAAGCCACGGCGCGCACGACGCCGATGTACCCGCGCTCTCCGTGTGGCGCGATCTGCGCGGCGGCGCCATCCACGCCTGGAACACCCCGCAATTACTGGCGGCAATGTTGCTCGCGTTCCTGGTCAACCTCACCGCGTTTCCATTGACCAATGGCCTGATGCCCTATATCGCCAAAGAGATTTTCCACACTGGCCAAACCGGTCTCGGCTACCTCTCCGCGGCCTTCGCCACCGGCGCGCTGATCGGATCAATCTTCCTCTCCCGCTTCGGCCACGCGCTGCCGCCAGCACGCATGATGATCGTCTTCTGCGCCGTTTGGTACGGCATGCTATTGGTATTCGCGCAAATGCCCACGCTCGCCAGCGGCATCATCACGTTAATACTCGTCGGCTGCGCACAAAGCCTCGGCATGGTGCCGATGTCCGCCATGCTGCTCAGAAACGCCGACCCGCGCTTTCGCGGCCACGTCATGGGCCTGCGCATGCTGATGATCTACGGCCTGCCCATCGGCCTGATGCTCGCCGGCCCGCTGATCACGCACTACGGCTATCGCACCACCGCCCTGCTCTATTGTGCGATAGGCCTCATCGTCACCGCGTGGATAGCGCTGCGCTGGCGCGCGCATGTGTGGAACATGGATGCGACGGCGAATCGGCGGTGAATAAACTTGCGCCGCACATGTCCTAGGATGGGTGAAGCGCAGCGTACCCATCATCCGTTCCTCGCAACCTTTTGTCGCGATGGGTTACGGCCTTCGGCCCCCACCCATCCTACAAAATCTACTTGCGTATGGGTATCACAATCTGCGTCTGCGTAATAATCGCCACGCGGCTGTTATCGCCGGAATTACGGATCGTGGTTTCCCACACCATGGTGGTGCGACCGACGTGCAGCGGCTTCGATACCGCGATCAATATCGGACCGACACCCGCGCCGAGAAAATTGGTTTTTGATTCCAGCGTAGTGGTGACATAACCGTCGGGCAGGTTCATCACCGTGCCCGCCGCCCCCACACAATCGGCGAATGCCATCAGCGCACCGCCGTTGGCACGTGCGTTGCGGTTCAAGACAATCGGCTTTACGGGCAATTCCGCGACAATTTTGCGCTTGCTGGCGAGCGTGATTTTCACACCCATTGCGCGCGGCAAGCCGCCGCCGAAGCCTATTAGTTTTTCCGGAAGTTCGCCGAACTTGCTTTTGATAATGCGTTTTTTTGCTTGAGTCATATCTCAATTTATTATTTAAAATCAAATAGTTACAATATTTTAGCGCCACATCAACGAATTCACTCCAAGATCATCACGACGCGCGCAAAAATTCCCACGTGTGCCGCCCCACATCCGCCGCGCGCTCCCAGCCCATGCAAAAACGCGCGCCGGAAATGACTTCCGAACGCAGGCCTTTATTTTTTGCATGAAAATCGTCGCGATTGTGCAGATAGTGAAAGTGTTCACCGATCAGCAATAACACCGGGCATGTAATGCGCGCGAGGTTCGCCACGATGTCGTACTGATGCAAGGCATCCAGCGCCTGCCAGCGATGCCGCCCCGCTTGAATCTGCGTGAGATTGACGCGATCCATCCACGATTGCGTCGGCTGCATCGGCGAATGGCCGGGATCTTTTTCGAGTAAAAATTCGATCGTGCGCGTCAGCGGAAAGCCCGACGCGTCCTCCGGCCGCAAACCGCTCTTCAACGGCCCGTGCGCCCGATCCGCCACGCCGCGATTGGCGTAATACGGGCAATTCACAAGCACCACCTTGGTAACACGCTGCGGGTAATCCACCGCCAGCGCAATCGACACCGATGCCCCGACCGCCTCGCCCAGCACGCCAAATTGTTGTATGCCCAACGCATCCGCCACCGCCGCCACACAACGCGCATAGTCGTTAATCGTCGGCTGCTGATCGATAGGATCCGAATCACCATGACTCGGATAATCGACGGCGACCACACGCAACGTCGGCGCCAGCACCGCCATCAGTTCGAGGTACATCACCGAGGATTGTTGATTGATATGGTTCAGAAAAATCGCCGGTGCGCCCGGCGTGCCGGCCGCACGATAGTGCACGTAACCGAAAGCCGTTTTGATGAGTCCGCGTTCGATGTTCATTTTCAAATCCCAAATTCAAATTCATTTCCGCAAAGACGCGAAGACGCAAAGAACCCCACGCAAAGAAAGACGTCAAAGATTTACTTTGCGGCTGTTCCTTTGCGCCTTCGCGCCTTGGCGGTGAGAACTTAATGCAATCTCAATCCGCCCGAATATTGTTGTCCTTCACCACCTTCGACCAGCGCGTGATTTCCGTTGTAACGAATTTCGTCATCGCTTCCGGCGAGCTCACCACCAGATCCATGCCGAATTGTTCGGTGAGTTGCCTGCGCAACTCCGGCTGGGCGTAGGCTTTCACCAGTTCGCCGTGAATACGGTTAAGCAACGGCGCGGGCAAACCCGCAGGCGCAACCCAGCCCCACCACGCATGCGCCGACAGTCCCGGCAAGCCGCTTTCGATCAGCGTCGGCGTATCGGGTATCACGTGTGAACGCTTGTCACCCGTGCTCACCACTGCGCGCAAACGCCCGGCCTTGATGTGCACGCCGGGTACGGCCACCGAAGTCACCGCGAAATCAATTTGCCCGCCAATGGCATCCGTAGTCGCCGGGCCACCACCTTTGTACGGGATGTGGATCATTTTGATACCGGCCTGCTGCTGCACCAGCATCATAGCCAGGTGACCCAGACTGCCGCTGCCGACCGAGCCGAAGGTCAGCGTCGCCGGTTT
>JAYUAH010000689.1:0-3208 GCA_043741415.1 Betaproteobacteria bacterium | reverse complement strand
CGTTGGCGCCGGTCGCGGCTTTGGCTTCTTTCACCGTTTCGAAAATGGGGATACCTTCGTACGATTGCCCGCCTTTTTTCGGCGTCACGCCGGCAACGTAACAAGCCGCACCGTTGGCATATTCCTTGCCGGTCTTGGTGTGAAACTGACCGGTCTTGCCGGTAATGCCTTGCGTCAGCACGCGCGTGTTTTTATTGATGAGGATAGACATGATTACGCGGCCTTTTTGACGGCTGCGACGGCTTTTTGCGCCGCATCCGCCATATTGTTTGCGGACAAAATCGGCAAGCCCGAATCAGCGAGTATTTTTTTGCCCAGATCGACGTTGGTGCCTTCAAGGCGCACGATCAACGGCACGCTCAGGCTCACCTGACGCGCGGCTTCCACCACGCCTTGCGCGATCACGTCGCACTTCATGATGCCGCCGAAAATGTTCACCAAAATTGCTTTCAGCGATGGATTCTTCAGCATGATTTTGAAGGCTTCGGTGACCTTCTCGGTCGAAGCGCCGCCGCCCACATCCAGAAAATTCGCCGGCGAACCGCCGTAGAGTTTGCAGATATCCATGGTCGCCATCGCCAGCCCCGCGCCATTCACCAGGCAGCCGATATTGCCGTCGAGTTCGATATAGCTCAGGCCGAATTTCGAGGCCTCGATCTCCGCGGGATTTTCTTCGTCCAAATCGCGCAGCGCGACGATTTCCGGGTGACGGAACAACGCGTTCTCGTCGAAATTCATTTTGGCGTCGAGCGCGATCACTTGCTCGTCGCCGGTGAGTATCAAGGGGTTGATTTCCAGCAGCGACGAATCTGTTTCGTCGAAGGCTTTGTAGAGGGCCTTGAACGTGTCACGCGTTTGCGCAATCGCACCATTCGGCATGCCGATTTTGCGCGCGATGTCTTCGGCCTGCGCGTCGGTCAAGCCCGCAGCCGGGTCGATGATGACACGATGAATTTTCTCCGGCGTGTGCTCGGCAACTTCTTCGATATCCATGCCGCCTTCGCTCGACGCCATCAACACTGCGCGCTGCGACACGCGGTCCACCACCAGCGCCGCGTAGTATTCTTTTTTGATGTTGGCGCCTTCTTCAATCAACAGACGGCGCACTTTTTGCCCCTCGGGGCCGGTCTGGTGCGTCACCAACTGCATGCCGAGGATCGAAGTCGCGAGGCTTTTCAATTCCTCGGGCGACTTGGCGATTTTCACGCCGCCGCCTTTGCCGCGTCCGCCGGCGTGGATTTGCGCTTTCACCACCCACACACTGCCACCCAGCGTTTTGCCGGCGGCAACCGCGTCGTCGACGGAAAAACACGGCATATTGCGCAGCGTGCGCACGCCGTACTTTTTGAGTATTTCTTTGGCCTGGTATTCGTGAATTTTCATTTTGAACTCGTGAGAAGAGCGCTTGATCTAACGCGCGCCCTTGTGCGTAACCGGCGGCTGGCGCGAATCTATTACAGCATGGCCGTGCAAGCCTTGACGGTGGTCAAGTCTGTTCGCGTGATTACCAGCGCGAAGTGTGTGAGTATACCAAGGCACCGGCGGCGACCGGCGCTGTTGTGGCGCCGCGCACCTGCCTGGTACACCATCCCAATGTATGAATGAAGCTTATGTGAACGCCTTGCTGCAACCGCTTATATCGGCGAATTGCTGCCTCGCAACAATGTCACACAACTGTGTTTTGTTGCTACACTCTATTGCACACGTCAAAAAAAAACGCAACCCCGTAGGATTGCGCTGAAGTTCCACCAAAGGAGGAGGTTTTGGAGGAGTGTGCCCTGCGATTACGCTGAGCACGATTAAAGTATGCGCGCATGTTATGGCGGTTTCAAGTCATAATGCTGCATCGCAGAATACATTTTGTAAATCTTCAGTCAACTAAATATATATCGACTTCGTCAGACCGCTCGGTTTTTCGGCCTCAATCCGTTAGTGTATGCCAACACATTCAATAAAACCTGATTTTTCTGTTTAAAATCTGACACTTTGGTAGATTTTTCGCGAGCGTAATTGAGTCTTAGGCCAGCACTCGTCCAGGACTGCCACGTTAGCGCATGGCCTTACACATGACATTACGCGTGGCTGCGGATGCGCAAGTGCCATGCTGCATAGCGCCAATAAGGCATCGCTTACTTCTGCGCGTCATTTGCGCGCGCTATGAAACCGGCACTGTTTTCCGCCGTGATGCGGCACAAAGTCGAAAAATGCGCGAAAATCATCGCCGCGTTTGGCGTGCGCTAAAAATATATAAGTATTTGTTTTTGTTGAATATTTTTTCAAAAGGTACAACATGGCACTGGTGGAATATAAAGCTGAAAACGGCATCGCCTACATCACCTTGAACCGTCCGGAGAAGCTCAATGCGTTCTCCGACGAAGTCGGCGTTGCGTTCTGCGACGCGCTCTACCGTTTGAACGACGACGCTCAAGCGCGCGTCGGCATTATCTCCGGCAATGGCCGCGCGTTCTGCAGTGGCGCCGACGTGCGTCAGCGCCAGTTACGCGCCAAGGAAGAACTCGAAAAACTGAGCAGTCCCGCCGGTCGCGGCGGCAATTTTCGCGAACCGTTTTTTCGCTCGGCGCATTCCAAACCGATCATCGCCGCGGTGCATGGTTATGTGTATGGCCTGGGGGTGCGCATCGCGCTCTACGCCGACCTGTTGGTCGCAGCGCGTGATGCTAAATTTCAGATCACCGAGACACCGCGCGGTCTCGACAGTACATCCTTTTGGATGATGCTGGCGAACCTGGGCGCCGGTCTATTCGCGAATGAGGTTTGTCTCACCGGCCGCACCTGGACCGCGGAAGAAGCCGCCAAACACGGGCTGCTCACGCGTCTGTGCGAGAGTGGCGAACACATCAAAGTAGCCGAGGGCCTGGCACAAGACATCCTTAAAAATCCGCCGCTGGCCGTGCAGGCGGTGGTCGCGGCACGGCGTTCCATGCTGCACGAACTCGACGTCAAAGCCCTCGCGGTAGGCCCGCGCGGCTTACACCTCACCGAAGATTTCCGCGAGAGCGCCACCGCGTTTCTGGAAAAACGCAAAGCGGTTTATCACGGACGCTAAGCGCATCCAGCGCAACGCACGAGCAATTGCACGTGCGCTCGTGCTTGCGCTTACTGACGCGTGAGCCCGATAAAAGCGTTCACGTCAAAATCTTCAAGCGCTGTTTCCGCGGCGGTGAGCGGCACGTTACCGCGCATACGC
>JAYUAH010000688.1:0-7525 GCA_043741415.1 Betaproteobacteria bacterium | reverse complement strand
GCAAGCGTAGCCCGTAAGGAGCGCAGCGTATTACGGGATCACACGTGTCCATAGACTACGACCGGCGACCAATCGAATGAGACATGTCGCCTCTGCGATAATCGAACTGGCGATTGCCCCGTAATACGCTGCGCGCCTTACGGGCTACAAATGCTGAATGACCTACCCATAAAAGGAGAAAACCATGCCAGTCGACACCGACCGTTTACGCGCCGCCATCAGCCCATCACCACCACCGTTTTCGCTGAACAAAATCGGCCACGTGGTGTTGATGGTGGCCGATCTCGAATGCTCGATTGCGTTTTACACCGGTGTGCTGGGCTTCAAGGTGTCGGATATTTACGGCGACGACATGATGCCCGGCGGCATGGTGTTCATGCGCTGCAATACCGATCATCACGGCGTTGCGCTGATCGGTGGCGCTGCGGGCGCGCCCAACAAACGCGGGCTTCATCACATGGCGTTTGAAGTCGGCACGCTCGATGAAGTATTCCGCGCGCGGAATTTTCTGCGTGAGAGCGGCGCCACCATCGTGTTCGAGGGACGCCGCCGCGCGGGCGTGCAGATCGCGGTGGAGTTTCTCGACCCGGATGGGCACAATCTTGAAATCTATTGGGGCCTTGATCAGATCGGCACCGACGGCACCGCGCGTCCTTCTAATGAATGGCGCGGCGCGAAAACGCTGGAACAGGCGATCGCCAATCCGCCGCCGGGGCAGGTTCCGGTGATTCACGATAAGTATTTGATTTTAAACAATAAATAGAATATTCGCAATCAAATACCACTGAGGAGTACCGTTGAACAAAGTCATCGCCACGCTACTGCTGTTGGGCATCGCAACCACGGTGCAAGCACAATCGTTCCCCACCAAACCCATTCGCATGATCGTCGGCTTCACCGCCGGCAGCGAAGTGGATGTCATCGGCCGCATGATTGCGTATGAGATGAGCGAAAAATGGGGACAGCGCGTGGTGGTCGATAATCGTCCCGGCGCGGGCAGCACCGTCGCCGGCGCCATCGTGGCCGCGGCGAATGCCGATGGCTACACGCTGTTTTTCAACTCGGTATCGCACGCCGCAACGCCAGCGCTGTACCCGAAAGCACCCTTTGACACCCTGCGCGATTTCGCGGGTGTGTCGCAGGCCACCAGCCTGCCGAATGTGCTGATCATCGCGCCGGCGAGCGGCATCAAAACCACTAAGGAACTGATCGCGTGGGTCAAGCAAAAAGGCGGCATGAACTACGGCCACGCCGGCGTGGGCAGCGGCACGCACATCACCGGCGAATTGTTCCGGCAAATGGCCGATCTGACGGTCACCCATGTGCCGTATAAAGGCGTGCCTGAAGTGATTACCGATGCGCTGACCGCGCGCTTGAATTACGCCTTCGCGCCCATCGGCAATACGCTGCCGTTCATCAAGGATAAGCGGCTCGCCGCATTGGCCGTGAGCACTGCGGCACGTTCCCCCGCGCTGCCGGATGTGCCCACCATCGCGGAAGCAGCACTCCCAGGCTATGTGTTCGACCACTGGTACGGCCTGTTCGCGCCCGCCAAAACCCCGCGCGCGGTGGTCAATCAGTTATCGCAAGAAATCGCGCGCATCGTCAACCTGCCGGACGTGAAAGACAAAATCACCGTGCGCGGCGCAGTGGTCAAACCTTCGACACCGGAAGCATTCGACCAATTCGTGCGCACCGAAGTCGAGAAAATCACCAAGGTGATGACGGCCGGTGGGGTGAAGATCAATTAAAATCGTCAACTTGTTAACCATGCCTCAACGGAGAAAAATATGTCCAATCCATCACAATCCGGCAAAAGAAATTACGTCTACAACTTTCACACCATGGAAAAAACCGCCACGCTGGGCGCGTTATCCACATCGCAAGGTTCGTCTTTTACCGGCGAGCGCATTTACAGCGGGCTGGTCACCAAGAAAGTCGGCACCGGCTCGAAGCCACACTACCACCCGGATGAAACCTTCAACTACGTGCTCCATGGCGCGATGAAGGTCAACATGGATGGGCAGGAGTTCGTGGTACCCACCGGCAGCCTGCTGCATATCCCGCCCAATATGGTGCATACCTCGGTTGCGACCGATGATGGCGATGTGACCTATCTGGTGTGGCGCGATACGGTAAGCGAAAAAGCGGGCAAGCCTTCCACGGTGGAAGCATAACGTTCACTCGCTACTGCGCGGTAGCGCCCGACGCTCGGATTACCTTGCTCCACTTCGCCAGTTCGGATTTGATGTAAGCGCCGAATTCCTCCGGCGTGCCACCGGCGGGGTCGAGGCCTTGTTTAACCATCGCGTCCTTGACATCGGGCGCCTCCAGCGCCACGCGTACCTGGCGGTTTAACAGTGTAATAATCTCTGCCGGTGTTTTGACCGGCGCCACCAGACCGTACCAGTTATTGACTTCGAATCCCGGCATGCCCGATTCGATCATGGTGGGCAATTCGGGAACCAGCGCTGCGCGTTTCGCAGTCGTCACGGCCAGCGCGCGCAACTTGCCAGTGCGTATGTGCTGCGCCGAGGTACTCGCGGTTGCAAACATCAGTTGAATCTGCCCTGCAATAAGATCGATCACAGCAGGCGCGCCGCCCTTGTAGGGAATATGCACCAGCTTCACGCCGGCCATGCTGTTAAACAATTCGCCGGCAAGATGCCCCGCCGTACCGTTTTGCGGCGAACCGAATAGCAATTCACCCGGCCGCTGCTTTGCCACAGCGATGAGTTCTTTTACATTGCGTGCGGGCAGCGACGGATGCACGGTCAGGATGTTCGTCGAATCGGCCGCACGCGAGATGGGGGCAAAATCACGCACGGTATCAAACGACAGGTTGCGATACAGCCCTGGATTGATGGTCAAGGTGCCGATGGTGCCCATCAGCAAAACATAGCCGTCGGGCGCCGCACGCGCTGCTGCTTCGGTGCCGATGTTGCCGCTAGCGCCTGCGCGGTTTTCCACGACAAACTGCTGCTTGAACAGGTCGGAAAGTTTAATCGCGAGCATGCGCGCCGTGATATCCACGCCGCCGCCGATGGCGGCCCCCACATAGATACGCACCACTTTCGCCGGGTAATCCGCACTGTATGAAGGCGTTGCCGGCAGGTAGAACACTACACCTGCCAATGCCGGGATCAGTGCTTTAAACATCGCTGCGCCTCGTTCAAAAATATTCGCCGCCGCACATCAGCACCCTCTACCCGGCGCGTATCCCTGCACTCTGAATCACGCGGCTCCACTTGGCGATCTCGTCACGCAGGTACACGCCAAATTCCTGCGGCGTCATCACCATGGCGCGCGAACCGTCGGCGGCAAGATTCGCCACGATATCCGGGTGCGCCGCCGCCTTGACCAGTTCATGGTGCGGCCGCTCGACAATCCGCTGCGGCGTGCCGACACGCACCACGATGCCGTTCCAGATGTAAATCTCGTAACCCGGCATGCCGGTTTCGTTCAACGTCGGATACTCCGGAAACAGCGGCCAGCGCCGCAAGCTGGTCACGCCCAGATTCTTGATGCGGCCAGCCTTGACATGCGGCAGCGACGAAAGTGGATTGGTCAACGCAATCATCACTTCGCCCGACAACAGCGCCGTGGTCACCTGCGAACTGCCTTTGTACGGCACATGCAGCAACTTCACCTGCGCGATTAGGTTGAACAATTCACCGGAGAGATGCGAGCCGCTGCCCACGCCGGCGGAATCGAAAGTGATCTGCCCCGGTTTCGCGCGCGCCAATGCTATCAACTGCCGCGCTGAATTCACCGGCAGCGACGCATGCATGATCAGCGCAGCCGGCGCCACCGCCAGGCGAGTCACCGGTGCAAAATCGCGCAGCGTGTCATACGGCAGCGCTTTCACCAGGCTCGGCACGGCGGTAAACGATGTGCTGGCGAGAGACAGCGTATGCCCGTCGGCCGGCGCCTTGACGACAATTTCGGACGCGATGACTCCAGCGCCGCACTGGTTACTCCGCGGGTGATGAACGCAATACTCATATGCTGCGTGTTCTACCACCATCCACATTGATCGCCGTGCCGCTGATCAGTCGCGCACGCGCCGAGGCAAGAAACACCGCGAGATCGGCGATATCTTCCGGCGCGATCACTTTGCCCAGCGGCACTTCCTGCAACAGATATTGCTCCGCTTTTTCAAGCGACAGGCCGCGCTCGCGTGCGGTGATGCCGACGAGTTCGGTAAAGCGCCGGGTTGCGGTGGAACCGGGGCAGATGGCATTCACGGTAATGCCGAATGGCCCGAATTCATTCGCCATCGCCTTGGTGACACTCAGAGTACCGAAATTGATCGGCCCCGACATCATCGAATGCGCTTCGGGTTCGCGCCCGCGCGTGCCGGAAATATTGATCACGCGTCCCTGATTCGATTGCTTCAGGTGCGGCAGCGTCTCGCGCGTCATGCGCAGCAGCCCCAGCGGTTTCACCTTGAAATAGCGCTCCCACATTTCGTCGGGAATTTCCGACAGGCGCCCGCGATAAGCGCCGCCCGCGCAGTTGACGAGCACGTCCACTCCGCCGAGCTCGCGCACCGCCGATTCGACCGCGGGCTTGATGGTTTGTGGCTGCTCCAAGTCCATCACCGCAGTGGCCACCTTCGCGGCCGGATAACGCCTGAGCACTTCCGCTGCGGCATCGGCGAGGCCATTTTCATTGCGGCCGAGCAATGCAAGCGGCATACCCTCTGCTGCAAACGCCAGCCCGATGGTGAGGCCGATGCCGCGATTGGCGCCGGAGATGATGGCTTTTCTGCCGTTAAGACCCAATTCCATGATTTGCTTTAAGTGTTAAGCGAGCACGCTCTCGGCCACCAGCCTAATCCCCGCCATATCGGTTTTCATCAGGATCAGGGTGCCGACGCTGCCGCGCGCGCCCGCCGCTTTCCATACCTGCAGCCGCTCGCGTATGCGCGCGGGCGGCCCCACCAGCGCCACGCTATCAACCAGCCGATCCGGCACGGCGGCCGCAGCCTCGGCCTTTTTTCCAGCGAGATACAAATCCTGTATCGCGGCGGCTTCTGCTGCATACCCCAGACGCACCGCGTAGTCGTTGTAGAAGTTCTTGCCACGCGCGCCCATGCCGCCGATGTAGAGCGCGAGCCAGTCCTTGACGGGTTGCCGGCACGCTGCAAGATCATCACCGATATGCACCGGCACGAACGGCGCAATGTCGAATTGCGTGAAGTCCAGCGGCCGCCCGGCGCGCTGCAGGCCGGCACGCACATGCGGTTCAATCACATCGTCGCGTTCCGGGTCCATGAACAGCGGTAACACACCGTTGGCGACTTCACCCGCGCAGGCGAGCCCGGCGGGACTCACCGCCGCGGTGTAGATGTGCATGTCGCGCCGGCCATGCTGTATGCATTTCAGCGGTTTGCCGAGCCCGGTGGAGCCCGGCCCCATGTACGGAATTTGGTAGTGCTCGCCCTGATGCGTGAGCGGCGCTTCGCGCGCGAGCACGGCGCGCACGATGGCGATGCACTCGCGCAGGCGCGTGAGCGGCTTGCCGTAGGGCACGCCGTACCAGCCTTCGACCACCTGCGGTCCCGACGGGCCGAGGCCGAGAATAAAACGCCCGTTGGTGAGCGCATCCAGCGTCATCGCCGTCATCGCTGTCAGCGCGGGTGAGCGCGCCGGTACCTGCAGTATCGACGAGCCGAGCTTGATGCGCGTGGTCTGTGCGCCCAGCCACGCCAGACGCGTCACCGCGTCCACGCCATACGATTCGCCGCACCAGGTGGAATCGAAGCCGAGCCGTTCCGCTTCACGCACCAGCGCTATGAGTGCCGGTCCGTCCGCCCCGCCCGTTGTCAACCCCAGACGTAAACTCATGCTGTTCTCCCTTGAAATGGAAATCTACACGCTAGGCAAATGCCAGCCTCCGACCGGGGAACGTGCCCTAAAAGCGTTCATCCGCCCGCAAATAACGCCACTGCCCTTCCGGCAGTTTACCCAGCATCACGCTGCCGATGCGCACGCGTTTTAAGCCGGTGACTTTCAAGCCGACCATTTCGCACATGCGCCGGATTTGGCGCTTCTTGCCTTCGCGCAACGCAAAGCGCAGTTGATCCTCGTTTTGCCAACTGACTTTGGCCGGCTTCAGCGGCTGACCATCGAGGCTTAGGCCGAAATTGAGTTTCGCCATATTCTCCGCCGACAACGTGCCTTCGACCCGAACGAGATATTCCTTTTCTATTTTTGAATCTTGTCCGATCAACTGCTTGGCAATGCGGCCATCCTGGGTGAATACAATGAGCCCGACCGAATCGATATCGAGCCGCCCTGCCGGCGCCAACCCGCGCAGATGCGTGGCACTGAAGCGCAGCGGCAGTTTGTCGTCTTTGAAGCGGTTTTCCGGTTTGATCAGTTCCATCGCCGGGCGATAGCCTAGCTCGGGCAGGTTGGAAACGTAGCCGATGGGCTTGTTGAGCAGAATGGTGACACTCGCCTCCTGCTTGGATTGCGCCTGGCGCGCGAGTGTAACTTTTTGATGCGGAAAGGCGCGCGTGCCGAGCTCGGTGACCGGCACGCCATCCACCAACACCCAGCCGCGCTCAATGTAACTGTCGGCCTCGCGCCGCGAACAAATGCCCTGCTCGGACATCAGTTTGGATATGCGGACTTTTTGTACTTCCGGATTGTCACTCATTGGCTTGTTCATCACTTTTTCACCAGGCTATTTTTCACCATACTCAACGCCACCGCTTCCGCCACTTCAATACCATCCACCGCTGCCGACAATATACCCCCGGCGTAGCCCGCGCCCTCGCCTGCCGGATACAACCCGCGTGTATTGATACTTTCAAACGCGGCATTGCGCTTGATGCGGATCGGCGACGAGGTGCGCGTCTCCACACCGGTGAGCACGGCATCATCCATGGCAAAGCCTTTGATTTGCAGATCAAACGCGGGCAGCGCTTCGCAGATGGCCTCGATGGCATAAGCCGGCACACAATGGCTTAAATCCGTCAGGTGTACGCCCGGCGTGTACGAGGGCGTTACTTCACCCAGCGCGGTCGAGGCCCGGCCCGCCAAAAAGTCACCGACGCGCTGCGCGGGCGCGCTGTAGTTGCGCCCACCGACCTCGAACGCGGCTGACTCCCAACGGCGCTGAAAGGCTATGCCCGCCAGCACATCGCCCGGATAGTCCTCGGGCGTAATGCCGACGACAATGCCCGCATTAGCATTGCGTTCATTGCGCGAATACTGGCTCATACCGTTGGTCACCACGCGCCCTTCCTCGGAGGTGGCCGCCACCACGGTGCCGCCGGGACACATGCAAAAGCTGTAGACCGAGCGGCCATTCTTGCAGTGATGCACCAGCTTGTAATCGGCTGCACCCAGCAGCTTGTGCCCAGCGTAGTGGCCGTAGCGCGCGCGATCGATCAGCGACTGCGGATGCTCAATGCGAAAGCCGATGGAAAACGGCTTCGCTTCGACATACACGCCGCGTGCATGTAACATCTGAAACGTATCGCGTGCGCTATGGCCAACGGCGAGCACCA
>JAYUAH010000687.1:0-3218 GCA_043741415.1 Betaproteobacteria bacterium | reverse complement strand
TGTACTGCCCTTCGATCACCGGCCCTTCGCCGGTGGATAAATGCGGGTTGAGATGATGTACTTTGAGATTTTCAAAACGATGAAACGGCATGGGGAGATTCCTCGAAATTGCATGCAGAGCAGCCGCAGTGTAGCCGCGATAGTGCGCAGCGAAAACCCGCGACACATTTTTTTGTTGTGATGCATAATTACGTAACTATTTGATTTTAAACAGTTTTTAATTTTTAATGTGTCGGCAAAAAATTCTCCTGTGTTATGCTCGTGCACGGAAATTTCCACACCACACTGACCACCCATGAACACAGCAACCACCAGCGCACCGCCGTGCGCAGCGCCGGATTTCAATCCGCGCCAACCGAAAATCACCTTGCCCAAGCTCACGTGCGACACGCATGCACACATCCTCGGGCCCATTACGCGTTATGACTATTCACCGGCACGCGTCTACACACCGCCGGATTGTCTATTGAGCGACTATCAAAAAATGCTCGCCACCCTCGGCGTTGAACGCGCGGTGCTGGTGCAACCCAGCGTGTATGGCAACGACAACACGGTGATGCTCGGAGCCCTGCGCGCTGCCGGTAATGCGTTTCGCGGCGTAGCCGTAGTGGACGACAACATCGCCGATGCCGAACTCACTAAACTCAACGCCGCCGGCGTACGCGGCGTGCGCGTGAACATCGTCGACGTCAAAGACCGCAAGCCCAGCACCTTGCCGATGGCAGAACTCACCGCTCTGGCAAAACGCATCGCGCCGCTGGGTTGGCATATGGAATTCCTGATGCACTGCGATGAATTTCCCGATATGGATCGCACGTTCGCGGATTTTCCGGTGGATATTGTGTTGGGGCATTTGGGCTACATGAAAACAGACAAGGGTTTGCACGATGCGGGTTTTCAGGCGCTGCTGCGTCTGATGAAAGCAGGCAAGGCGTGGGTGAAGTTCACCGGGCCGTATCGCATTTCGACGCAAGCGCTGCCTCATCTTGATACCAACCCCTACGCGCATGCACTGATCGCCGCCAACGCTGAACGCATGCTGTGGGGCACGGATTGGCCGCATGTGATGGTGAAGAATGCGATGCCGAATGACGGCGATTTGTGCGATTTGCTGTCGGCATGGATAGCGGATGCGGCGATGCGCGAGCAGGTGCTGGTGCGCAATCCGGCTAAGCTGTACGGGTTTTAATTCAAAAACAAAATCAGCCACAGAGGTCACAGAAAACACAGAGGAAAAAACCCCAAACCGTTATTCCGGCGCGCACCGGAATAACGAAGTGGTGGGGTTACTCGGTGTCCTCTGTGTTCTCTGTGTCCTCTGTGGCAAAAATATTTGCGCCGTTTTGAAGCACAGGAGATCACCTTGACCACCCCCCACGACTACAAAACCCACGACGGCGCAGCCGTCATCACCGATTACCTGATCCGCGAAAAAGTCCCCTACGTGTTCGGCCTGTGCGGCCACGGCAACATCGGCTTTCTCGATGCGCTGCACGCGCGGCAGGATGAAATCAAAACTATTTCCGTGCGTCACGAAAGCGTCGCCGGTTTCATGGCCGATGTGTATTACCGCGTGTCGGGCCAACCCACCGCAACGTTTACCTCCTGCGGGCCGGGCTCGGCCAATCTGCCGATCAGTCTGGCGAATGCGTTTTTTGACTCGGTGCCTTTTTTTGCGGTCACCGGCAACATCCCCACCAGCCAATTCAATCGCGGCGCATTTCAGGAAACCTATCGCCACTATCAGGCGGATTTTCCCTCGACCGTACGTGCCTATTGCAAGCGCGTGTTTCAACCGACCACCGCTGCGCAGTTGCCCATCGCCGTACGGCAAGCATGGAAAACCATGGTCACCGGCCGGCCCGGCCCGGTGGTGCTGGATGTGCCGTTCGATATTTTCAACGAGCCGATTCCCGAGCCCACGCCGCGCCCGGAAGAGTGGAATTCGAACATCAGTTGCCGCTGCGGCGCCGATCCGGAGGGCGTGCGTAACGCGGCCGACATGCTGATGGCGGCAACGCGCCCGGTGATACTCGTCGGACAAGGCGTGCGCTACGGCGGCGCGACTAAAGAGTTATTGCAACTCGCGGAAAAACTGCGCATCCCTGTGGCGATGTCCGCCAGCGGCATCGGCGCGATTGACGCGTCGCATCCGCTGGCGCTCGGCCTCGTCGCGCGCAACGGCCCGTATCAGGCCAATCACGCCGCACGGCAAGCCGATGTGCTGCTCGCGCTCGGCGTGCGTTTTGATGACCGCACTTCCAGTTCATGGATACCCGGTTTCTCATTCACCATACCGCCAACGAAGTTGATCCACGTCGATATCGACCCCGACGAAATCGCGCGCAATTATCCGGTGGCGTTGGGGCTGATGGCGGATGCGCGCACCTTCCTGCGGCAACTGCTGGCGGAAATCGATACGCGCATGGGCAAAGGCCAAATGCCCGCCGAGCGCAGCCCGTGGCTCGACGCCATCGCCGGCTACCGCAAGGAGTGGGACGACTTTATCGCCCCCGGTTTCACGGCCGACACCTCGCCCATCGCACCGCAACGCGCCGCGCACGAAATCGACCGCGCAATCACCGAAGACACCATCCTCGTCAGCGACATCGGCGTGCATCACAACTGGCTGATTCAGTTCTGCAAACCCAAGCGCCCCGATTCGCTGATCGGCTCCATGGGCTTCGGCCCGATGGGCTTCGGCGTCGCCGGCGCGCTTGGTGCCAAACTCGCCGCACCGCATCGCCCGTGCGTGGCCGTGGTCGGCGACGGCGCATTCCTGATGCACGCCAACGTGCTTGCCACTGCGTACGAATACAACATCCCCGTGGTGTACGTGATCTGGAACAACTACGCCTACGGCTCGATACGCGGTCTGCAGCGCGGCTACCTCGGCGGCCGCGAACTCGCCACCGATTTCAAACACCCCGGCACGCAAACGCCCTACAACCCCGACTTTGCCGCGATGGCACGCTCGGCAGGCGTTGAAGGCGTGAGCGTGGATCGCGCTGCTGATTTGAACGAAGCGATACGCAAAGCCATCGCAGCCAACAAGCCTTGTGTGATCGATGCCAACATCAACGGGGATTTGAATCCTGCGGGTGCGGGGATTTGGGAACTGCCGGGGATGGGGCGCAGCAAGCCGGGGATTGGGAAGCAGTATGTGCCGGAGTAAACCACCCTTTGTAGCGCCGGATTATGACGTGACACACCACATA
>JAYUAH010000686.1:0-3218 GCA_043741415.1 Betaproteobacteria bacterium | reverse complement strand
GCTTTTCCAGTATTCGCAGGCTATGCGCAGCGACAGCACGGGTTCGGCGGCACGCTCGGGTTCGTTCTCCAGTTCAGCGCCCAGCGTTTTGCCCAGCGCACGGTAGTTGGCGCGACCGGTCAATTGCAGCAGGCCGCGGCCCTTATAGCGCCGGCCGTCACCGGCTTTGGTGTTGCCGAGGTCTGTGCGGCCTTCATAGGCATCACCCGTGGCGAACTCTTCTGTGGTGCGGAAACCGGCTGATTCGTGGCAAGTTTGGCCGAGAAAGTGCGCGATGCGCAGCCGTGTGGAGATGTCGTATTCTTCCAGCGTCGGTGCCAGTACTTCGCCGACCGCGGCGATAATAGTGGCTTGGCGATCGGCAATGTCGCCACTGAATCGCGGCGCAACTTCGCGCATGGTTTGGGCATCAACGGAAATCATTGTGATATTCTCCTGTGCAGAATGTTGAACATCGTGTGAGCAGGACTTGCAACGCAAACTCAACGACTACAAATTATTATCGCAGTCATTGAAGGGCTGGGCAATACAATACGCCATTGGGCATAGGCCTGCAGTCGTTTGGCATGCCGTGTCAGGATTGACACGGCAGTCGACGCGAACGGAGGAGAAATGACGAAACGAATGTTGAGTCTGCTGTCGATACTGGTTGTTGCTGCGGCATCCGTCGCCAGCGCGCAGACTCCGTCGACAGGCTCAGGATCGTGGCCGGCGCGCCCGATACGCATCATTGTGGCAACCTCGCCGCCCGGCGGCGCGGATATGGTGGCGCGTACCCTGGCGCCGGGCTTGTCGGAGCGCCTCGGGCAGCAGGTGGTGGTGGAAAACCGTGCCGGCGCCAGCACCATGATCGGCCACGACATCGCGGCCAAAGCCGCCCCCGATGGCTATACGTTTGCCATGGGGATCAGCACCTTGGCGATCAATCCTGCGACCTTCAAAAAAGTACCCTACGACGCGCTGCGCGATTTTGCGCCGGTGACACAAGCGGTGAAGCAGGCGCTGCTGCTGGTGGTGCATCCCTCGTTTCCCGCGAGAACCGTGAAGGATTTTATTGCGATTGCGAAACAGCAGCCGGGCGTGCTCAATTATTCGTCGCCGGGCTACGGCACCAATCCGCAAATGGGCATGGAACTATTGTTATACATGACCGGCACGCGCCTGTATCACGTGCCGTACCGCGGTGGCGGCGAATCGATCATCGCGGTGGTATCCGGCCATGTGCCGGCGACCATCGCGTCGATGCTGGGCACGATATCCAACGTGCGCGCGGGGCGCTTGCGCGCGCTGGGGGTCACTACGGCCGCGCGTGTGCCGGGCGCCGCGAATATCCCGACCATTGCCGAAGCCGGTGTGCCCGGCTATGAGTCGGCGCAGTGGTATGGGTTGGTGGCGCCCGCGGCAACGCCGCGCGACATTATCTTAAGGCTTAACAAGGAAGCCGTGGCGATACTGCGCACACCGGAAATCACCGAGCGGCTTGCCAACGATGGCAGCGAAGTGGTGGCCGGCACACCGGAAGCATTCGGCGCCTTTATGCGCGCGGAAACGGAAAAATGGGCGAAGGTGGCTAAGGCGGCGGGAATCAAGCCGGAGTAGTGTCTTTAGACAATTAGTCCGCCTTTATTTTTGCAGCAGCAACCACCTTGGGCCATTTGAGCAATTCCGCTTTTATCAGCGCTGCATACTCCTGCGGACCCGCACCGGAAATATCCGCGCCCTGGCCTGCGAGTTGTTCATTGACATCGGGATATTTGAGAATTTTACCGATGTCGGCGTAGAGCCGGTTGATGATCTCCGGCGAAGTTTGAGCGGGTGCAAGAAATCCCCATAGTGAAGTCACGTCATAGCCGGGCGCACCGGATTCCGCGAAGGTGGGCACTTGCGGCGCGACGCGCGAGCGTTTGCCGCTGGTGACCGCGATGGGGCGCAGCCGGTCGTTTTTGACATACGGCGTGGCGGAAAGCATGGACGAAATATGCATGGTGACATGCCCGCCCAGCAAATCGGTGAGCGCCTGTGCGTTGCCTTTGTACGGCACGTGAATGATGTCAAAGCGCGGCACCATGGTACGCAAAAGTTCCATCATCAGGTGCGGTACGCTGCCGGGGCCGGAGGTGGCGTGGGTGAGTTCACCGGGCCTCGCGCGTGCGAGCTGCATCAACGCTTGCAAGTTTTTCGCGGGCAGCGAGGGATGCACCACAAGAATATTCGTCACGGTGGCAAACAGAATAATCGGCGTGAAATCTTTCGCTGCGTCGTAAGATACTTTTTGCAGCGCCGGGGCCATCAACAAGGTGCTGGTGAAAATTCCGATGGTGTAACCGTCCGCCGGTGCTTTGGCGACCACTTCAGCGCCCAATGCACCGGCGGCGCCGCCGCGGTTTTCGGAAATGACCGGTTGCCCCAGCGTCTCGGAAAGTTTGCGGCCGACCACGCGCGCGACCACATCCACACCGCCGCCGGGTGGGTAGGGCACGATGATGCGTACGGGTTTGGCTGGGTATGGTTGTGCGGCGAGCGTTGTACACCACAACATTGTCGCTCCCGCGAAGGCGGGAGCCCGAAACACTCGTGCCACTGGCATCATGGCATGGGTTCCCGCCTGCGCGGGAACGACAGTGACGGGTTTTCCGGGTTTCAAGATGAATCTGACATTACGTTGCATTGCGCACAGCGCGCCCACCATCCACCGTGAGTATGGTGCCGCTGATATACGACGCACGTGCGGAAGCTAGATACAAAACCGAATCCGCCACCTCGTCGGGACGCGCCAGCCGCCCCAGCGGCTGGTTTTCTACCAGTTCGAGCCAACGATTCTTGTCGCCGAGTTCGGCGGCGGCGCGCTTTTCGAGACGCACGCGCAGGCGGTCGGTTTCGATCTGGCTGGGATTGATGCCGACCACGCGCACGCCATGATCGACACTGTCGCCGCCGAGATTTTTGGTGAACGCCATCAACGCCGCGTTGCCGGTGCCGCCGGCAATGTAATCCTGCCGCAGCCGTTCGCCGGCCACACCGATATAGCGTGCCGGTGCGCGTTTGATTGAGTGCGATGTTCGCCACCACGGCCAGCGATACAGCGTGTGCCATTTGCTGCGGCGGCAGATTAAGTAAACGCGCGCACCCGAGTGCTGCGCCGAGCGCCACTACCGGCGTTTGATCCCAGCCGTGATGGTTGTAGGGCACTACTTCGACAAAGCGGCATTGCACTTCAT
>JAYUAH010000685.1:0-3220 GCA_043741415.1 Betaproteobacteria bacterium | reverse complement strand
GCCCGCTCTTGGCTTGCTGCAACGACACCGGTATGTTCGAGAACATCAGCATCACCTGCCCGCCCATCACGTCGACTATCGCCGGGCCTTCGCCTTTGTATGGCACCAGCATCATGTCGATTTTCGCCATCAGCTTGAACAGTTCCGCCGCCATATGAATGGTGGCGCCGGGTGACGCGCCGAACGTCAACTGCCCCGGCCGCGCCCTGGCGAGCGCGATCAACTCAGCGGCGGATTTCACCGGCAACGTCGGATGCACCAGCAACAGCATCGGCGACTTGGCGATCTCGGTGACCGCGGCAAAATCACGCGCGGTGTTGAAGTTCACCTTGAACATCGCCGGCACCACCGCTTGCGTGGTTTGCGAACCGACCAGCAGCGTGTAACCGTCGGGCACGGCTTTCGCCACGAACTCGGTGCCGATAATGCCGCTCGCGCCCGCGCGATTTTCCACGATGAACGACTGCGCCATGCGATCAGTGAGCCGCTGTGCGAGTATGCGCGCCGTGACATCGACGCCGCCGCCCGCGGGAAACGGCACCACGATGCGCACCGGCTTTGCAGGGTAGGCCGGTAGTTGCGCGACGGCGGGCCCGGCAGCGCCGTACAGCAGTGCGCCAGCGCAACACAGAAATACCGTAAGTATTTGTTTTTGAACAATATTTTTCATGACAATGGCTTATTGTGGTTTCACACCCGAATCTTTTACCACTTTCGCCCAGCGCGGCGTTTCTTTGCGGATGTGTTCAGCGAATTGCTCTGGCGTGCTGGCCACGACGAACAATCCCTGGCTCGCCATTTTTTCTTTGGCATCGGCGTTGTTAAGCCCCGCGGCGGTTTCGCTGTACAGCTTGTTGATGATGTCGCGCGGCGTGGCGCTCGGCGCGAACAGGCCAAACCAGGTGTAGGCATCAAAGCCCGGCAAACCCGATTCGGCGACCGTGGGGTATTCCTGCGCCGACGGCACGCGCTGCGCGCCGGTAACCGCCAGCCCGCGCAGGCGTCCAGTTCTTGCGTGGGGCAGCGCCACCGGCAGGTTGGAGAACACCATCGATATCTGCCCGCCCATGGCGTCGGCAATCGCCGGGCCCTCGCCTTTGTACGGCACTAACAAGAGATCAATGCCCGCGGAAAGTTTAAACAACTCGCCCGCCATATGCGGCGTACCGCCCGACGCCGCGCCGAAGGTAAGCTGCCCCGGCTTCGCTTTCGCAAGTTTGATTAATTCAGCGACGTTCTTCACCGGCAGTGACGGATGCACCACGATCAGCATCGGTGAACGCGCGATTTCGCTGATGCCGATGAAATCGCGCGCGGTATCGTAATTTACTTTATACATCGCGGGCACCACCGCCTGCGTGGTCTGCGAGCCGACCAGCAGCGTGTAGCCGTCGGGCGCGGCCTTCGCCACAAACTCGGTGCCGATGATGCCGCTGGCGCCGGTGCGATTTTCGACGATGACCGATTGCCCGATACGTTCGGTCAGCCGCTGCGCGAGTATGCGCGCGGTGAGATCCACACCGCCGCCGGGCGCGAACGGCACGACGATGCGCACCGGTTTATTCGGATAATTTTGCGCGCTGACGAGCATCGGTAGCGTCATGGCAATAAATAGCGTAACTATTTGATTTAAAAGAATTTTATTATTCACGCCTTAATCTCCTTTAATGCCCGCAAGCTTGATTACGTTGCTCCACTTCGCGATTTCGCTGTGAAAGAATTTTGCGAACTCATCGGGCGCACTGCCCACCGCATCCGCGCCCGAACTTAACAGTATGTCTCTGACTTTGGTCGAAGCCAAACTTTCTTTCAGCGTCGCGTGCACCTTCATGATGATCTCGCGCGGCAGCGCGCGCGGCGCAAGTAACGCATTCCAACCTGCTGCATCGTAGCCCGCAACACCGCTCTCGGCGATAGTCGGCAATTCAGGATAAATCGCAGAGCGCCGCGCGGCCGTCACCGCCAGCGCACGCAGGCGGCCGCTTTTGATATGCGATACCACCGCCGCGATCGGCGCAAACGTCATCGACACATGGCCACCCATCACATCCGCAACGGCGGGCGCGGCACCCTTGTACGGCACGTGGCCGATGTTCGCGTTCGACAGCCTATTGAACAACACCAGCGCTAGGTGATTGGAACTGCCCACGCCGGCAGAACCCGAATTGAGCACGCCGGGTTTTGCTTTCGCCAGCGCAAGCAAATCTTTTGTCGAACGCGCCGGCAGCGACGGATGCACCACCAGCACATTAGTCATGGTCACTACCAGGCTCACCGGGGCGAGATCGGTTGCTGGGTCAAACGAGAGCTTTGGATAAAGCGCTTTGCTCGTGGATAGTGCCGTGGTGCCCATCAACAACGTATAGCCATCCGGCGCCGCACGCACCACTGCTTCCACACCGATAGTGCCACTGGCGCCGGGGCGATTGGCGACGATCACCGGCTGCTTCCACAGTTCGCTCATTTGCTGCGCGACGGCGCGGGCAACCAGATCGACGGAGCCGCCGGCGGGGAAGGGAGCAACAATGGTTACCGATTTTTCGGGATAGTTTTGCGCGGCGGCCACATCCACCATCATCAGCGAGATGCCCGGCGCGCACGCAACCGCGATTACGGAAAGCTTCATCAGACACGAACCTCACCCCGTTCGCCCTGAGCCAAAGTAAGCCCCGTGTTAGCGGGGCAAGGCGTTGTTGGAGAAACAGTCGATGCTGGGTATGCTAAATTGAGACGCCAAGCCGGGGAAGACCACATTAAGCACTGGTGCGTTTGGCCCGACCTCTGAGCCTGGTCTTGGGCAACGTCGGCGACACTGGTGAGCCACAGCAATGGCATCCCGTTTGAGAGACTGATGGAATCGACGTGCCCCAACCAGCTTGGCATCCCTATGTCAATAATGGAGGAAGTCATGGCCGTTCGCAAGCAAGAACCGTTGAGTGTGGTGTATCCGAACGCCGCTGGAATCGACATCGGCGGGCATAGCCACTTTGTGGCCGTGCCGCCGGAGCGATGCGAGCACAGCGTGCGGGAATTCAAGAGTTTCACCGCGTCGCTGGAGGACATGGCGCAGTGGTTGAAGACGTGCGCGGTGGATACGGTGGTGATGGAATCGACCGGGGTCTATTGGATACCGGTGTATGAGTATCTGGAATCTTGCGGCTTTACAGTGTTTCTGGTCAATGCGCGGCATGTCAAGAACGTCTCGGGCAAGAAGTCCGAC
>JAYUAH010000684.1:0-3231 GCA_043741415.1 Betaproteobacteria bacterium | reverse complement strand
GCAGTGAATCGCAGTTCGGTGTGTAGCGAAAACCGTCGGGAATATTGAGCTTGGTATCCAGCGCAAACAGCAGCGGCAGGCGTGTGGGCGTGCGCGGGTTGATGGTCTCCTCTTTACACGCATACCACCAGCATCGCCGCAGTCCCTGATTCGCGGTTTGCTGTGAACCCAGCACCACCGCCGGCGTGTGATGCAAAAATTTTCCCAAGGCTTGTTTGCAAAATTCGTCATAGTGTTTGGTAAATAAAATGAATTCATGCCACAGATCGTCGACCACCTTCGACGGCATGGACACAAACGCACCCTTGGCCATCGAGCTGCAAATGAAAAACTTGCGCAGGCCGCGCGACACCAGTTGTTGTTCCTTCAGCGTGAGCGCCGGATGTTTTTCAGCAAGCCGCGCGAGCAGGCCCTGCGGAAACGCGTAGGTGCGTATGAAGGCCTCGCGCTTCAGGCGCCGCGACGCCTGATACACCGAGCACGCAACCGCGGCGAAAATGAATACGAAAAAACCTGCAACAATGCTCATCGATAGTTTCCCTTCATGGCCCTGAAGCTCGAATGCACGATAGCGAGCCGGTATAATAAGGGCTTTTCAAAGCAGCGACTATGTTGTTGGTAGCACCTCGGCCCGGCGAACGCTCGCGGGCGGGCCCGTTTCACGGTTCATCCGATGCCCTGGCCATCGCGGAACTGGCGGGGTCGGTGCGTCCGCTGCTCGCAATCACCGCCAGCGCGGCCGCCGCGCAGCGCTTGATGACCGAGCTCGCTTTCTTCGCGCCCGCGCTCAAAACCTGTGTGTTTCCCGACTGGGAAACACTGCCCTACGATCATTTTTCGCCGCACAACGATCTGGTGTCCGAGCGCCTCGCCACGCTCTACGAAATGATGCGCGCCGCGTTTGATGTCGCCATCGTGCCGGTAACCACCGCGCTCACGCGCTTGATGCCGGTTGAATATCTCGCGGCCAACACATTTTTCTTTAAGGTTGGCGGCAAGCTCGCGTCCGACGAACTGCGGCGCCAGTGCACCATCGCCGGCTACACCCATGTCACGCAAGTAGTCGCGCCCGGCGAGTACAGTTTTCGCGGCGGGCTGATCGATATTTTTCCGATGGGCAGCGCGCTGCCGTATCGCATCGATTTGTTCGACGACGACATCGATTCGATCCGCAGCTTCGATGTCGATTCGCAGCGCTCGATTTACAAAGTCGCCGAAGTGCGCCTGCTGCCGGCGCGTGAATTCCCGATGGATAAAGCCGCGCAAACGCGTTTTCGGGAAAATTTTCGCATCAAGTTCGAAGGCGATCCGTCGAAAAGCCGCATCTACAAAGACGTCTCCAAGGGCGTGCCCAGTGCAGGCATCGAGTATTACCTGCCGCTGTTTTTCGACAGCACCGCGCGCTTCACCGACTACCTGCCCGCGGGCACGGTAATCTGTGCCGCGCATGGCCTGCAAGAAGCGGTCGATACGTTTTGGCAGGATACGCACAGCCGCTACGCCACGCTGCGCGGCGACCGCGCCAACCCGGTGATGCCGCCGCATGATTTGTTTCTCGCGCCCGAAGAATTTTTCGGCGCCATTAAACCGTTTGCGCGCGTGGAATATGCCGCGCCCACGCCCACACCCGATTCGCCGACTATCGCGCTACCGGTGTTGGGCGTCGAGCGACGCGCCGACAACCCCTTGCATCGCCTCAGTCAGTTTGTGGATCGTTACACAGGCCGTGTGCTGCTGCTGGCCGACAGCGCCGGGCGCCGCGAAACCATGCAGGCGTTTCTCGCCGAGCATGAGTTGCGTCCGACCACGGCCGCGAGTTTTGAAGATTTTCGCAGCTCGCCCGCACGCTTCATGCTCGGCGTCGGCCCGTTGCATACCGGCTTTGCGATGGCCGATGACAGCTTTGCCCTCATCACCGAAAGCGAACTCTACACCGCGCAGGCGCGTAACCGCAGCGCGCGCGAGACGCGCAAGACCACCGCTGAAGGCATGCTGCGCGATTTGTCGGAAGTCAAAACCGGCGATCCGGTAGTGCACGAGCAGCACGGCATCGGCCGCTATCTCGGCTTGCAGAGCATGGATTTGGGTGAGGGCGAGGCGGAGTTTCTCACGCTCGAATACGCGCGCGGCGACAAGCTGTATGTGCCGGTATCGAGCCTGCATCTGATCAGCCGCTACAGCGGCGCCTCGCCCGAGCAGGCGCCTTTGCACACACTCGGCGGCGAGCAATGGGAAAAGGCCAAGAAAAAAGCCGCCGCGCAAGTACGCGACACCGCCGCCGAATTGCTTAACCTGTATGCGCAACGCGCCCTGCGCAAGGGCTACGCGTTCAGTCTCAAGCAGCACGACTACGAGGCCTTCAGCGAAGGCTTTCCGTTCGAAGAAACACCTGATCAAGCGGCCGCGATCAAGGCGACACTCGACGATCTCACCAGCGGCAAACCGATGGACCGCTTGATCTGCGGCGACGTGGGCTTCGGCAAAACCGAAGTCGCGCTGCGCGCGGCGTTTGTGGCCGTGGCCGACGGCAAACAAGTCGCCGTGCTGGTGCCCACCACATTGCTCGCCGAGCAACATTTCAATACGTTCACCGACCGCTTTGCTCAGGTGGGTGATCAATGGCCGGTGAAAATCGTCGAACTCTCGCGCTTTCGCTCGGCCAAGGAACAAACCGAAGCACTCGAAGGCCTGGCTGCAGGCAAAGTCGATATCGCCATCGGCACGCATAAGCTGGTGCAGCGCGGCGTGAAATTCAAAGACCTCGGTCTGGTCATCATCGACGAAGAACACCGCTTCGGCGTGCGCCACAAAGAGCAATTGAAGGCGCTGCGCGCGGAAGTCGATGTGCTCACTCTCACCGCCACGCCGATTCCGCGCACGCTGGCGCTGTCGATGGAAGGCTTGCGCGATTTTTCGGTAATTGCCACCGCGCCGCAGCGGCGCCTGGCGATCAAAACCTTTGTCACGCGCTTTTCGAAAGCGCAAATTCGCGAAGCGGTGCTGCGCGAACTGAACCGCGGCGGGCAGATTTATTTTCTACACAACGAAATCGACACTATCCGCCACATTGAAGAACTGCTGCTGCAATTGATCCCCGAAGCACGCATCTGCGTCGCGCATGGGCAAATGCGTGAGCGCGAACTGGAACTGGCGATGCGCGATTTTTACCAGCAACGCTTCAATATTCTGCTGTGCACCACCATCATCGAAACCGGCATCGACGTGCCGACC
>JAYUAH010000683.1:0-3241 GCA_043741415.1 Betaproteobacteria bacterium | reverse complement strand
GCCGGTTTGCATCTTGGATGCTTGCATTTTCGCCATGAGAGATTCCTAGAACTTTAGTCCGGCTTCGCGCGCGGCTTCCGCCAGCGCTTTGACACGGCCATGAAAACGGTAGCCCGAACGGTCGAAGGCCACTACCTCCACACCGACTTTTTTCGCCTTTTCGGCAATCAATTTCCCCACCACCGCAGCCGCCTTGATATTGCTGCCGTTCTTCAATTCGCCACGCACAGCCTTTTCGGCCGAGGACGCACTCGCCAGCACTTTGCCGCCGGTTGCATCGATCACCTGCGCGTAGATATGCGTATTCGAACGGTTCACTGTCAAACGTACCACTTTGAGTTCGGAAATCTTTGCACGAGTGCGACGCGAACGCCGCATGCGCGATTGTTTTTTATCTATCATGGCTCACTTGACTCCTACCCGCCTACTTCTTCTTGGTTTCCTTAAGCACAATCTGCTCACCCACGTAGCGCACACCCTTACCCTTATAAGGCTCGGGACTGCGATACGCGCGTATATCCGCAGCCACCTGCCCCACCCGCTGCCGATCCGCGCCCTTGATAATGATCTCAGTCTGTGTCGGCGTTTCTGCCTTGACACCCGCGGGCAGTTGATGCACAACGGGATGCGAGAATCCCAGTGTCAAGTTGAGCTTATCGCCCTGGGCTTGCGCGCGATATCCCACGCCAACCAACGCCAATTTCTTTTCAAACCCCTTGGATACGCCGATCACCATATTCGACACTAACGCGCGCATGGTTCCCGACATCGCGTTGGCCTGGTTGGAACCGTCGTTCGCCTTGAATTCAAGGTGATTTTCGACCTTCTTCACCTGCACATTCGACGACAGCTTGCTCGTCAGCGCCCCCAGCGGCCCTTTGACCGAAATCTCAGCGGCATTGATCGTGACATCGACTTTCTCGGGGATGATCACCGAACTATTTGCAACTCTGGACATATTAGCGCTCCACTCCCTTTAGGCGACGATACACAGCACTTCGCCACCCACACCCATACCGCGCGCCTTGCGATCGGTCATAACACCCTTGGATGTTGATACGATGGCGACGCCGAGACCGTTCATGACGACCGGAATCTCTTTGCTGGGCTTGTAAATACGCAAACCCGGACGGCTGACGCGCTCGATCTTCTCAATCACAGGGCGCCCGGCGTAGTATTTCAGACTGATATCGATATGCGACTTGCCGTCCTGATTGCGGACGGAAAAATCATCGATGTAGCCTTCGTCCTTAAGCACCTTGGCAATAGCCGCTTTTAACTTACTGGCGGGCACCGCCACTGTTTGTTTCTCCGACTGCTGCGCATTGCGAATGCGCGTTAGCATATCGGCGACGGGATCACTCATACTCATGCAATCGTCTCCTGCTTCCTGGTATTAGAGAATCACCAGCTATGATTACCAGCTTGCCTTGATGATGCCGGGAATTTCCCCGCGCATGGCGATGTCGCGCAGCTTGCCGCGCGCCAAACCGAATTTGCGAAACGTGCCACGTGGTCGTCCCGTCAGCGCACAACGATTGCGCACCCGCACCGGACTAGCGTCACGCGGCAGCTTCTGCAACTTCAAGCGCGCCTCGTAACGCTCTTCCATCGACAACGACTGATTATTGGCCGCATCCCGCAGTGCCTTACGCTTGGCGGCGAATTTCTTCACCATTTCCTTGCGCTGCTCATTGCGGTTGATCAATGACTGTTTTGCCATGAAATTCCTCAGTTCCTAAACGGAAATTTGAAGGCAGCCAACAGGGCTTTTGCTTCATCGTCCGTCTTGGCCGTTGTAGATATCGTGATGTTCATACCGCGGATTGCATCGATCTTGTCGTACTCGATTTCCGGGAAAATGATCTGCTCTTTGACGCCCATGTTGTAGTTACCCATGCCGTCAAAACTGCGTGCCGAGATACCGCGGAAGTCGCGGATACGCGGCATGGCCACATTCACCAGACGATCCAGAAAATCATACATGCGCGATCCACGCAGCGTGACCTTGCAGCCCACCGGATAGTCCTCGCGAATTTTAAACGACGCGATCGCTTTACGGGACTTGGTCACCAGCGGCTTTTGCCCGGCAATCTTGGTCATGTCGCCCACGGCGTTATCCATGATCTTCTTGTCGGCCACCGCTTCGCCCACGCCCATGTTAAGCACAATCTTATCAATGCGCGGCACCTGCATCACCGACTGGTAGCCGAATTTTTGCGTCATATCCTTGACCACCGTATCCCGATAGTAAGCATGCAAACGCGATGGCCCGGCAGGCCGTGCATTGACAGCCTTTTCCTTGGGTTCTGCCGCATCCTTCGCCGCCGACTTTGCCTTAGTTACCTTAGTAACTTTAGGCTCGCGGGCGGGTTTGGCCTTCTTCTGTTCTTTCTGTTCGCTCATACGTCAATGACTTCGCCATTGGACTTAAAATATCGAACGCGCTTGGCATCAGCACCTTCCAGTGTTTTGATACCCACGCGATCCGCTTTTTTTGTGGCCGGATTAAACAGCGCCACATTCGAAATATGTAGCGGCATCTCTTTTTCGATAATGCCCCCGGTAGTATTTTTCATCGGGTTCGGACGCTCATGCTTTTTGACCTTATTTGCGCCTTCGACCAGCACATGGCTGTCGGACACCAAACGCAGCACCGTGCCCCGCTTACCCTTGTCGCGCCCCGTAATTACGACGACATCGTCGCCTTTCCTGATCTTTTTCATGCCGCGCTCCTTAAATGACTTCCGGGGCGAGTGACACAATCTTCATGAAGCGCTCGGTACGCAACTCACGCGTCACCGGCCCGAAGATACGAGTGCCGATGGGCTCAAGTTTCTGGTTCAGCAACACCGCCGCATTCGAATCGAATTTAACCAGAGAACCATCTGCCCGGCGCACGCCTTTGGCCGTGCGCACCACAACCGCATCGTATACTTCGCCCTTCTTGACGCGGCCACGCGGCGCGGCATCCTTGATACTAACCTTGATCACGTCGCCGATGCCGGCATAGCGCCTTTTGGAGCCGCCCAGCACTTTGATACACATCACGGCGCGAGCACCAGTGTTGTCAGCAACATCCAATACGGATTGCATTTGAATCATGTTCGCTTCTCGCCTTATTGACACTTTTCCAACTTGATCCGGCAGCGGGCTTAACGCAATGCGCCCAAAGCATCAGATCAGTATTGGAGCCAGCAGGGGCTGATACGTCGCTGAAAATAAACTGCAACGTGTTAAC
>JAYUAH010000682.1:0-7615 GCA_043741415.1 Betaproteobacteria bacterium | reverse complement strand
TTTTCGCGCGGTGTCATGATGTTCTTGACCGGCTGATCGAGATTGGTCTCGAAGCGCAAATCGCGATTGGTGACAATGCCCACCACCTGCCCTTTGATGCTGACCACGGGCAAACCGGATATTTTGTGCTGGCGCGTAATGTGCAAAACATCGCGCACGGTCATCACCGGGGTGACGGTGTAGGGGTCTTTGACGATGCCGCTTTCGAAGCGTTTGACCTTGGTGACTTCAGCCGCCTGCGCTGCCGGCGACATGTTTTTATGAACAATGCCGATGCCGCCCTCTTGCGCAATGGCAATCGCCAGCCGCGCCTCGGTCACCGTATCCATGGCGGCCGATACGATGGGAATATTCAGGTTGATGCTGCGTGTCAGTCGTGTTTTGAGGCTGACTTCGCGCGGCAGAACGTCGGAGTAGGCGGGAACCAGCAGAACATCATCGAAGGTTAGGGCTTTTTGCACCACGCGCATTGTTTTGATCCTTCGCAAAGTCGGCATTATACGCAAACGGCGCGTAAACCGTAAACGACAGCCGGCGTTAATCGTTTGACGCCATTGAATAAAATGGATATTTTAAGTTGCCGCTGCCGGTTGCTGATGAACCGGCACGGTTGTCCACATCAACGCGCCATCCGTAACCGGTGAGGTACACATGAAAATCGCACGCGCAAACCTAGCAATCCTGGCTGGACTGATGCTGGCAGCCACCGCATTTACCGCGCAGGCGCAAATCATGAAATGCGTGGGCAAAGACGGCAAAATTGAATTCGCGTCCAATTGCCCGCCCGGCACCAAACAGCAGGATACCGGTGTCGGCAAGCCCTCTACACCTGCGCCTGCGCCTGCACCCGCAGCCGCAGCCGCCAAGGACGGCGCGAAAGATGCCAAAGAAACACCCGCCGCGCCTAAATCACTGGCAGATCGCGATATCGAGTTTCGCAAGCGTCAGGCCGATCAAAAAGCCGCCGACGACAAAACCGCACAAAAAGCCACCGACGACAAAGAGCGTCAACGTGCCTGCCAGTCGGCGCAGAGCAATGTACAGACAATGAAGAATCGCCAGCGCTTGTACCGCACCGATCCACAAACCGGCGAGCGTGTGGCGTACGAAGAAGCCGATTTCCAGCGTGAACAGGCGGTGGCCGAGCGCCAGGCCGCAGAAAACTGCAAATACTAATTTATATACTAAGTATTTGTTTTTATTGAGTTTTTTATTTTCACACGGCGGCGGCGCGCATCCTTCGGATCGACCGTCAGCGCGCGGTAAATCTCTACCCGGTCGCCGTCGTTTAGCCGCGCATCCAGCGCCGCGCGTTTTCCGAATACACCGGCCTTGAGCGATGCTTGTGGGTAACGTTGCAGCAAGCCCGATTGTTGAAGCGCCTGTGCCACCGTAGCCCCCGGCGCGAGCTGCAAGCGCACCAGCACCTGCTCCGCCGGCAGCGCGTAGACCACTTCCACCGCAATCTCAGCCGCCATAAACTCGCTCGGCGCGCTTCACAAAAGCATCCACCATGGTATCGGCGATATGGCTGAATACCGGCCCCACCAGCGTCGCGAGCAGGCGGCTTGAAAACTCATACGCCAGACGGAATTCGATGCGGCAGCCTTTGCCGTCCAGGTCAACAAAGCGCCAGTGCCCGTCGAGCGAACGAAACGGACCTTCCAGCAGCTTCATGCTGATTTCGCCCGGTGGCGAATTGCGGTTCTCCGTGGAAAAACTTTGCTTAATGCCACGAAAACCCACATGCAACGTAGCCCGTGTCACCGTCGTATCTCGCAGCACCACAGAACTCCCCGTGCACCAAGGCAAAAACTCGGGATACTGCTCGACGCCATCCACCAGCGCGAACATCTGCTGGGGCGAGTACGGCACGATCACGGTTTTGGAAACTTCGGGCACGGTATCGATACGTAAGGAATTCAGGCAAACGGGTAGAATGGGCCTATGAGTATCGTCGAAAACAAAAAAGCCTTCCACGACTATTTTATCGAACAGCGCTACGAGGCCGGCATCGTGCTCGAAGGCTGGGAAGTAAAAGCCATCCGCGCGGGGCGCGCGCAGTTGAAAGAAGCCTACGTCATCGTGCAAGGCGAAGCGCTGCATTTGATCGGCGCCCACATCAGCCCGCTGACCGCCGCCTCCACCCACGTCAACCCCGACCCCGTGCGCAAACGCAAGCTGTTAATGCACGCCGAAGAAATCAACAAACTCATCGGCAATGTGGAGCGTGCCGGCTATACGCTGATACCCATCAACCTGCATTACACGCGTGGGCGGGTAAAACTGGAAGTTGGCCTGGCTAAGGGGAAAAAACAGCACGATAAACGTCAGGATGAAAAAGAGAAAGACTGGAAGCGCGAGCAGTCGCGGTTGGTGCGAACGAATCGGTAGCACTAGTTACGATTTTTTTTTAAGCATTCCGCCGCGCTGCACGCAGCGCATCTTTTACCCCAGCGACGGAATGACTGCGTGGTAGCGACGCATGCAATTGCTAGGCCAATTCTCGCATTAAGTCGACGCCATGCGCACCACCCGCCCATACGACGGATTGAAAGCGCCATTCGCACGCTCCGGTAGCACCCACAACACGTTGTACGGCGGCGCGGCGCGCGGAAAATCGATCTCGCCGTCGGTGATCACAATCACCGCGCGCGTAGCCGGGTCGGCGGCCAGATGCTCCATCGCGGGCGTAAGATCGCTGCCGCCGTAACCGCTGACGGGATAGCTTTCGAGTTGCGTGGGATCGATGCATTCGTCGCCCGTCACCGCCGTATCGCATTGCACGAGGCGCACTTGATCCACGCCCACCGCGTCGCAAAAATCGGCGATGGCGCCGAGCGCGCGCGGAATTTCGTCGCTCATCGAGGCGCTGGTATCGAGCACGATGTTGAGCATCCAGCCTTCGCGGCGACGGCCGGGCAGCACGCCGTCGATGCACGCTTCACCGCGGCGCGACGGGCGCGTAAAGGTGCGCTCGCCCGGCGCTACGGATTCCAGCCAACGCTGCAAACCCATTTCCCACGGCGTGCGATACAGGCCGCGCAGCGCGTTCACCGTCTGCGTTTCACCCCCGTTGCCAAAGCCACGCATGCCTTTCATCGCGCCCATGGCCTTGGCGAGGCTCAGCGCTTTGGCAGCGAGTTCTTTCACCGCTTCGACGCGTGCGGCCTGTTCGGCGGGATCGCTGGTTTCATTCGGGAACAATTGTTTTTCGAGCGCGTTGCCGAGCACATCGCCCGCCTCATCCGGATTGCCCGCTTCGCCCTTGCCCTGCTCGCCCGGCTGAAACAGGCGCCGCAGCGTGGTGGCTTCGCCATCGAACACCCGCGTTTTCGATTGCATTTGCGCGGCGTTCTTGCGCATCTCGACCACAATCTGCTCGGCGGATTTTTCGCGCGCGCCGGGCATATCGAGGCCGCCAGCGGGGATGTGCTGAAAGCCCAACTCCGCGCGCAGCATGTCGTTGATGATGTAATCGTGCGCGTAGTTGAACTGCATACGGTCGGTTCCGCGCGAGCGGTCGTGCGTGCGCAGCGCGAGGTGCAGCATTTCGTGGGCAAGCACGAATACCAGTTCGTTGTCTTTGAGTTTGTTGATGAACGTTGGGTTGGCAATCATGCGGCCCGAGGCGAATACGCCCACTGTCGGTACGCGTTCGTCTATGCTCACGCGTGCGGCGGCCACCAGCCCCGACAAATGCGGGAACGGCACGGTGACCATGCGCAGGCCTTTTTGGATGCGGGCGAGTGTATCGCGCGCAGAGAGCACCGCCGCCATTAAAGCTGTGCCACCCGCTTCAACAAATCAAACATTTCTTTATCCGCCCCCAGTGCGCCCCAGCGCTCCACCAGATCGGTAATCAGCGTCAACTGATTTTCGTCCGGCAGGCTTTTCAAAAAACGATTGATCGTGCGCGGTTTGATACCGGTGAGTTTGTCGTCGCGCACGTGCTGGCGTATGCAATTCAATATGAACCAGCGCCCCGCTTCGCTCTTGGGCAGCGCTTCGGGGTGCTCAACGTAGTAGGCGGGCTGCTGCATGGCGCCGATGAGTTCTTCAGCCAGCGCGCAGAACACCGCGGCATCTTCGGCGGACAAGCGCCCGAAGGCGAGCGCGCGACGCGTCTCGCGCGTGAGCACGCCGGACGCTTGCGCGAGATCGAGCGCACGCGACAGCAAGGCCCACGCGCGCGGCGTGGAGAACGGCACGGGGTCGGGTGGCACTGGGCGCATTAGGGCATCGGGCATGGCACGCACAAAACTCAGAATCTCCGGGCGCACTTTGTGGCGCGCGGCCCAAGTGAACCATTCTTCGTGATCGACGCGCACATTGAGCAGGGTCACGCGATTCACCAGCGCCGAACTCATGGCGCGCACCAGTGCACGGTCCTGCATACGGTTGCCCGCGGCGACGACCCAAGTGCCGGCGGGCAGCGCGTGTTCGCCGAGGCGGCGTTCCAGCAACAGCGAGTAAAACGCTTTTTGCACGTCGGGTGCGCACGCAGGTAACTCATCGAGAAACAGGCAGAACGGTTCGGGGGTTTCCGGCAGCAAAATGCGCGGCGGACAAAACACCGAGCGCTCGCCGATAATGCGCGGAATGCCACTGACATCTTCGGGCGCGATTTGCGTGCCGAGCAGCGAACGGCACGGCAGGTTCGCCTCCTGCGCGGCCTGAAACACCATATCGGATTTGCCGACGCCGGGCGGCGCCAGCAATAGAAAGCTTTGCTCGTGCGCCATGCATTGAATGAGCTTTTTCGCCTGCTGAAGGGTGATGGTTTCCTCCAGCGCCGAATTTGTACCCACAGCCACAGCATTACCTTGGTTCATGAATCCCCCGGCGCCGCGTTTGAGTACGGCATGGGGGCTGAACGCAGGGCTAACATGGTGGGTTGACAGCCCACACGCCGCAGCGCGGTTGTGTTCGGCTTGTGTCTAACGCACTAACGTACGATAGGCGCGTCCGGCAATTCGTTGGGATTCACGCGGTGCGCCGGGAAGTGCGTGGTGAGCAAATGGGTAATATCTTCCAGGCCCGCGAGCACACCTTGTTCGAGACGGCCCGCGCGAAACTCGGCTTCCATGCGCTGGCAAATCGCCTCCCACTTATCCTGCACGACGCGTGCGTTGATGCCGCGATCAGCCACGATTTCAAAATCGCGGTCCACCAGTTGCAGGTAAACCAGCACGCCGGTGTTTTCTTCGGTGTCCCACACGCGCAGTTCGGAGAACACATTGATGGCGCGTTCGCGTACGGTGCGTCCATAGCCAAGACCCGCGTACAAACAAGTCTCGGCGACAAAACGAATTTCGCCGCGATGCTGCACTTCAGACGCTTTGATTACTGCTTCGATGCGCGCACAAACGGCGTCCGGCATCACCCGCCGTGCCCACCAGCCTGGAATTACTAAGTGTTTGATTTTATTTAATATTTTTGTAGGCATGTCACCACCGGCCACTGGCGCCGCCGCCGCCGAATCCACCACCACCACCGCCCCAGTTGCCGCCACCACCACCGGACGACCAACCGCCGCTGCCGCCAGACATGCCACCGCCGCCGCCTAAAAATGAAATGCCGATCAAGCTGATCACGAACACAATCAAGGCGAGAAATGCACCGACGACGACACCCGCACCAAAAAAGAATGCGGCACCGCCGGCGATACCACCGGCGACTAGTGAACCGAAAAACCGGCCGAACAGGCTGCGTAAAATGCCGGCCAAAAACACGGCGAGCAAGCCGCCCGACACCAGCACATCGCTCGACGCAAAATCCGCTACGCCGCCGGGGCCTGCCGCTTTCGGCGGCGGCAGCGGTTCGCCATCCACCACTTTGATCATGCGATCCACGCCGGCGTTGATGCCGCCGTTAAAATCACCTTGCTTCAGCAGCGGCACCACGTCGTCGCTGATAATGCGTTTGCCGATGGCATCCGGCATGACGCCTTCGAGGCCGCGCCCGGTTTCAATACGCAGCGCGCGGTCATCCTTGGCGAGCAGCAGCAGTGCGCCATCGTCTATGCCCTTGCGGCCAAGCTTCCATTGATCGACCACGCGTATGGAATATTGCTCGATGGTTTCCGGCTGCGTGGTGGGCACCAGCAGCACCGCGATTTGACTGCCTTTGCGCTGCTCGAACGCGGCAAGTTTGGCTTCCAGCGCAGCGGTTTGATCGGCGCTGAGCGTCGCCGTGAGATCAGTGACGTGCGCCTTCAACGGCGGCACCGCGACATCCGCCATCGCGAAAATCGGCGCAAACAGAGCCGCAAAAAACAAAACTGCCGCGAGTGTGACTCGCGGCAGTTTCAGATTACCGCACATGGATGTGCTTATTTTCCAGCAGGCGCAGGCTTCGCACCAAAATCAACCTTGGGCGGCTCGGCGATGGTTTTTTCGTCATCCACGGTGAACTGCGGCTTGGGCTTGTAGCCGAACACCGTCGCGGTCAGGTTGTTGGGAAACTGGCGCACGGTGACGTTGTATTCTTCCACCGTTTTGATGTAGCGATTGCGCGCCACGGTAATGCGGTTTTCCGTGCCTTCGAGTTGCGCCTGCAGGTCGCGGAAATTCGCGTCCGACTTCAATTGCGGATAATTTTCTGCCACCAGCATCAAGCGCCCCAACGACGACGACAGTTCGCGCTGCGCCGCCTGAAACTTGGCAAACGCCGCCGGATCGTTCACCAGCTCCGGCGTGGCCTGGATGGCGCCCACTGAGGCGCGTGCTTTGGTCACACCAAGCAGCACGTCTTTTTCCTGCGCCGCGAAGCCCTCGACCGTTTTCACCAGATTGGGAATCAGGTCGGCGCGCCGTTTGTATTGATTGAGCACTTCCGCCCACGCAGACTTGGTCTGCTCATCGGTGGTTTGCATGGTGTTGTAACCGCAGCCGGCCAACAGCGTCACCGCAGCGAGCATCATCAACGTCGTCAAGCGCTTGAACAGGGGCATCGTGGTCTCCTCAATTTAGACTGCCGCATTCTATATGGTTTCTGTTGGGGCCGTTTGCAAGCCCTGCATGGTATCCACCGCAAAACAAAGGTCTTCCCACGCCCGTGCCTTCTCCGCCAGACTGCGTAACAGATAGGCCGGATGGTAGGTCACGATCAGCGGAATGCCACGGTACTGGTGCACGGTGTTGCGCAGGCTGGCGACACTGGCCTCGCGCTCGAGCAAATTGGTGGCGGCCACCTTGCCCAGCGCGATGATGAGTCTGGGTTTGATCAAATCAATTTGCCGATGCAAATACGGCTCGCACGCCAGCGCTTCGTCGGCCTGCGGATTGCGGTTGCCCGGCGGCCGGCATTTCACCACGTTGGCAATGTAAACATTTTCGCCGCGATTCAATTTGATTGCCGCCAGCATGCTATCGAGCAACTTGCCGGCTTGCCCGACGAACGGTTCGCCCTGCGCGTCTTCGTCGGCGCCGGGACCTTCACCGACGAACAGCCAATCGGCGTTTTCGTCGCCGACACCGAAGACTGTTTTAGTGCGCTTGGCATGCAGTGCACACGCGGTACACGACGCGACGCTTACTTTAATCTGCGTCCAGTCCATGCGCATGATGGCGCAGCGGCGGTCTGCTGTACTGGCGGGTGCTGCGAGCGCAGT
>JAYUAH010000681.1:0-7622 GCA_043741415.1 Betaproteobacteria bacterium | reverse complement strand
GCCGTCGTACCGCATTGACAGTTTGCCACGCGATGAGCATCGCCATCACTGTGGTCTTGCCAGCACCAGTTGCCAGTTTAAGCGCCAAACGCATTATTTCGGGATTGGCTTCGTTGTTGGCACTGGCCAAATGGTCAATAAAGCCTTCTCCGGCTTTTCCCACGTTCGGAGCAACTTCCGTCAACCAGATGGCCGTCTCAACTGCTTCGATCTGACAAAAAAACGGACGGATGCTGGAAAAATTGTGATGCCGCCAATGTTGCAGCAGCCGGGCTGTCTCAGGTGTAACACGCCAATCATTCGGATTGGGTAACTTCCGCCATTGATCGACCTGCTGGCGCACCGAGTTGATGATGGCCGTGTGATCGTAGCGCTGCTCCGCTGTTGATAGCCCTTTGCCTTCATCGAAAACTATAGCTTGTTGTTGCGCGACACCTTTGCGCTTTTTAGGCTTGGGAATCGGTGTGATGAATTCCGCAAGACGCCGACTCTCTTTTATCTGCTGGGTGGGCTGGCCGTGCTCGTCCAATTCCCAATGGCGCGATGGATAGCCATAAGGCGAATTGAGAATGGGTTTTTCGAAGAACTGGTTATTCATATTTCCGCGGTTCTATGCTTAGCCCAACGTCTATCAATGTAGTAAGGGATCAGGTTGGCAAGCCGATGTGAACCGGGCACCTCGCAACACCTTGTGTGATCTTCGCGCGTTAGTAACGGGCCACGCATGCGACGGCATACAGAACGCTCCTTGACTCTGGCTTGTTCTTCGCTGGAACAAAATTTTATCTCCCGGCTACGGATTATGCCTTGATTCTACGCACGATTGGCCGATGGCAGCATCTAGCGGGCAACGTCAGACCGGATCAACTGCCTATGATTTTGAAACGCCGAGTCAGGAAAAATCTGCGCCCACAGCAGCACGATCGGTGCCCGACATACGTGCATGAATGTGGTAGCGGCTAGTCTGCCCGCTTCAATGATTGGGAAATGCGCCTGACAGGAGTTTTTTAGCGACTTGATGATTCGCTCTATCCGCTTTAAGCCTTGTTCTTGCTTTTCATGAACGCGCCGCTGCCCACCAGCATCGCCGCATTCGATACAAACACTGGCACAAAACCAAACGCCGAGCCCAGGCTGCCGAAGAACAGCGGGATAAAAAGATGCGCGACATTGTTGACCATCACTCTCAAGCCGGCGGCTTCCGATTGGCGGCCTGCGGGGGCGAGTGCGTAGATCAGCGACATGGACATCGGCTGGCCGCTGCCCACACCGAGGCCGAGGATGAATGCGGCCATTGCCAGCAGCCACGGGGTGGTGAAGAACGGAAACAACACGAATGAAAACGCGGCGATGAATATGCCGTAGATCAGGATGTCCGCTTCGCCCGAACGCCGCGCCCATGCGGGCAACACGGTGCGCACAATGAAGGTGGCGAGTGCAAAGGTGGCGAGCACGGTGCCGATGACAGACGCCGATAAGCCGATGGAATGACCGTAGATCGGAAAATAAAACTGGAACAAGTCCCACGCGGCAGAGAGTATGCCGCTGGCGATAAAGGCGCCTTGCAGTTTGGGCATGCGCCAGAGGTCGATTACGCGGTGTTGCGCGACGTCCGCAGATTGTTTTCTTGCCTTGGGCAGAAAGCCGGGCTTTAGCCACATCAGCAAAAACGGGATCACGGTAAAGCCGGACAGCAGGCGAAACGCGTTGAGATGGCCGAGGTGGTCGATGGCGAGCCCGCTGACGAAGGGCCCGATCAGCCCCGCGGTGGAAAACCCCAGACTGACAATCGAATAATTGCGTGCGCGGTTTCCCGGTCCGCCCACGCCGCCGGTGGTGCCGTGCACCGAGACGAAAAAAAAGTGGAACGATGAGCCGACCAACAACGCCGAGATATACAGCGTCGTCAGCCCCGGAAACAGCGGCGGCAACAGCATGGCAATGCCCACGCCGAGCGTGCCCGCCATCATCGGCCCGCGCGGCCCCAGGCGGTCGGCGAGGCGTCCGGCATAGATGGCAAAGAACAGCGGGCAAATCGCGTACAACGCCATCAGCACGCCGATGGTGAACTGATTCGCGCCCAGTTCCAGCGCATACAAGGATGTCACCATGCGGCTGCCGCTGAAGCACGAATGGTTCAGCACGCACAGCAGCGCGATTAGGTAGATGGGCATGGCGGGAGGGTTTGCGAAGGCCGCGACGGCGCGGTTAGCGCAAGCCGTATTGTACAGGCAGGTGCGCAGTAATGCCCGTTAAGTCCCACAATACGGATAAATAAAATTGTTTAAAAACAAATACTTATGTAATAAACGTAAATTTTAAGCCACATTATGAATTGGGTGCCGTGAGGTAGTGGATGGAGAACAAGCGTTCATCATCCACCCAGCATTGCGCCGGGATAAAGCCCGCGTCGCGCGCCAGTTGCTGGAATTCTTCGACCGAATATTTGCACGAATTTTCGGTGTGCATGGTCTCACCACGGCGAAACGCGAACGATAGACCGGCCACGCGCACCACTTGATCGCGCAGGCTGCGTAAATGCATTTCGATGCGGCCTGCGTTCGCGTCGTAGAACGCGTGGTGTTCAAACGCCGCGAGATCGAAGTTACCGTCAAGCTCGCGATTGATGCGCGCCAGCAGATTCAGGTTGAATGCGGCGGTGACGCCCTGCGCATCGTTGTAGGCCGCGTGTAATCGCGCGGGGTCTTTTTTCAGATCGACACCCACGAGCATGGCGCCGCCCGCGCCTGCCAGCGCGCGCGCGTGACGCAGAAATGCCGCCGCATCCGCGCGCGTGAAATTGCCGATGGTGGAACCGGGAAAATAAATCACGCGGCGCCGCGCTTGCAGCCCTGCGATGACCGGCAAATCGAGTGGCCGCGAGTAATCCGCGCACACCGCGGCAACTTTCACATTGGGATGCACGGCGGCAAGTTGCGCCGCGCACTGGCGCAACGCGGTGCGCGAGATATCGATGGCCACGTAGCCCGCCGGCGCCAGTGCTTCGATCAACACCTGTGTTTTGCGCCCCGAGCCGGCGCCGTATTCGATGAGCAGGCATTGCGGCCCCAGCAAACGCGCCATGTCGGCAGCGTAGTGCTGCGTCATCGCGAGTTCCGTGCGCGTGGGGTTGTACTCGGGCAGATCGCAAATGGCCTCGAACAACTCGCTGCCGCGCGCGTCGTAGAAAAATTTCGGCGCCAGTGCCTTGGCCGGCAGCGCGAGTCCGCTCAACACTTCGTCGCGAAAATTATCCGCATCCGGATAAAAATCAAGAAACGGGTAAGGCGCGTCGTCGGACATGAGGTTAGGTCACAATGCTGTTCGGTTATGCCCGTTCGCCCTGAGCTTGTCAAAGGGCAGGCGCTGCCACGAGGCTTCGGCACGCTCAGCCCGAACGGTATTTTGATATTAATATCTTAACCGCACAGTATTGGGTTAGGTCAAAAAAATCGGCGCGGCGGGCAGCGCCCGCCAACGATCAACCGACGGTGCGCCCGGCGTGGTATTCGATCCACTTCTTGATGCGATTGGCGTCGCCCACACGGCTCAAGCGCCCCCACGAATCGAGCAGCACAATGACGATCGGCGAATTGGCAATGGTGGTGTGCATCACCAGGCAGCGCCCGGCTTCGCGAATGTAACCGGTTTTCTGCAGGTTGATGTTCCAGTCCGGACTGACAATCAGCGAGTTAGAGTTTCCGAATTGCAGCTCGCGTCCGTTGTGCGTATGCACGGCATAGCCGTTGCCGGTGGAATACTGGCGTATCAGCGGGTATTGATAAGCCGCCTTCACCATTTTCGCCAGATCCTGCGCGGTTGACACGTTGCTGCTCGACAACCCCGTGCTGTCGTTGAACGAGGTGCGCGTCATCTCGAGCGAGAGCGCTTTCAGATTCATTTCTTTCACAAACGCTTCGATGCCGCCGGGATAGGCGCGGCCCAGTGCCGACGCCGCGCGATTTTCGGAAGACATCAGTGCCAGCCGCAGCATTTCGTCGCGCTTGAGCGCGGTGCCGATTTGCAGCCGCGAGCCGGTGTATTTAATGTTGTCGAGATCGTCTTCGGTGAGCGTGAGGTACTCATCCAGCGGCAGCTTGGCATCCAGCACCACCATCGCGGTCATCAATTTGGTGATGGATGCTATGGGTGAAATGGCCGCGGCGTTTTTGCCGTAGATGACATTGCCATCGCTGACATTGATCACCAGCGCCGCCGTGGATTGCACATCGAGCACGTCGGGATTGAAAATCTCGGGTGGCACGGCGGCCACATTGCGGCGCAGCATGACGTGCTGCTTGCCGTTGTGGCGCATGGCCACGTGCTGCAGCGCTTGCCCCTGCTTTTGCTTCTGCACCACTTTGGCGCTGGCAATGGCTTTGGACACCGTTTTACGCTGGGGTGCCTGCTGTTTCGGCGCGGCCAGCACATTGCCGATGCACATCAAGAGCAACAGTGTTGAAAGTCTCCGCAGCACGCAACCCTCCTAAAATCTAATATTATCCTGCAAAAATACAGGGTTACAGCCGGTTTTTCAAGTATATTTTGACTTCTTTTGCGTAGACTGCGGTCGCGGCGCCATGCGCGCACCACCGTGCGTGCCCCTAAGCACGTCTCTGAGCGTGATCCGCAGCGTGCAAAAAAAACTCCGCTCGGGGTAAACCCCGGCGGAGTAGAAAGAGGCCATACAATCACTTGCTCAGCACAAATAACTGCAACGAAAGGCCTCCGAGGAGGAAAATACTGCATCAACCAAACTGCACATACCATCAGCCCGAACCGCGGCTGATCAGCACAAATACGTCGTTGCGTGTACGTTGTGGCAAACCAGTTGCAACACTTGCTGCTACTCTGGTTAAAAGGTAGCAGCGCTAACTTACGCTGTGCTTACATTATTACTTACGCAATTTCACATGGCGCCACGCTCAATACATGCGCATTCTCATTGCTGAAGACGATCCCGTGCTGGCCGACGGGCTGACGCGCACACTACGTAGCGGCGAATACGCCGTCGATTGTGTGAATGATGGCACCGCTGCCGATCACGCGCTATCCACGCAAACTTACGATCTGGCCATTATTGATCTCGGCCTGCCGCGCATGGATGGCTTCGAGGTGATCAAGCGCCTGCGCCGGCGCGCGCCCACACCGCCGGTGCTGGTGTTGACCGCGCGCGATGCATTGCAAGACCGTGTGCGTGGCCTCGATCTGGGCGCGGATGACTACATGACCAAGCCCTTCGATCTGCCCGAACTCGAGGCCCGCGTGCGCGCCCTGATCCGGCGCAGTGCCTCCGGTGGCCAGGCACTGATTTGCAATGGAAAACTGTCGCTGGATACCACCGGGCGCCGCGTTACCGTGGACGATCATCCGCTGGATTTGTCGGCGCGCGAACTCGGTGTACTGGAAGTGCTGATGCTGCGCAGCGGGCGCGTGGTGAGCAAAGATCAGCTCACGGAAAAACTCTACGGCTGGGACGAAGACGTCGGCGCCAACGCCATTGAAGTGTGCGTGCATCGCCTGCGCAAAAAAATTGAACCCTCCGGCGTCGTCATACGCACCATCCGCGGTCTGGGCTACTTGATGGAAAAAGACGGCGCATGAGCAGTAACACGACACTGCGCCGTCAAGTGCTGGCGTGGGTGTCGATCCCGCTGGGTATTTTGTGGATCGTCAGCGCGTACATCGATTACGACATCGCCAAGCGCTACGTCAATGTGGCCTACGATCGCGCGCTGCTGGAGTCGGCGCTCGATATCGGTCGCCAGGTGCGCGTGCTGCGCGGTCGCGTCTATGTTGATTTGCCCGAGGTCGCGATTCAAATGCTGCGCACGCGCGAAACCGGACAGCTCTACTACATGGTGATCGGCCCGGACCGTGAATTCGTTACCGGCGAACCCGATATCAAACCCGCGCCGCCGTCGCCGTCGGGGCAGGCGCACTACTACGATGATCGCTATCGCGGCCAAGCGGTGCGCGTGGCTGCAATACAAATTCCAGTGGAGACCGAAGACTTGCGCGGCGAGGTTACCGTGCAAGTGGTGGAGTCCGTACAGCCGCGCATCGAGCTCATCCGCGAGCTGTCGCTCGGCTTTGCGCTGCCGCAGGCGTTTGTCGCCATGCTCGCGTTTGTGGTGATCTGGTTCTCGGTGTCGCGCGCGCTGGCCCCGCTCGCCACACTGCGGCAGGAGATCGAACAACGTTCGCACCTCGATCTGTCGCCGCTGCCGGTAGCGCATGTGCCCTCCGAAGTGCGTCCGCTGGTGGAATCGATGAACGCGCTGCTGCATCGCTTGAGCGCCGCGTTGTCCGCGCAGCAACGCTTCATCGCGGACGCCGCGCACCAGTTGCGCACGCCCATCGCCGGCTTGCGCACGCAGACCGAACTCGCGCTGCGCCAGTCGGCGCCCGACGAGGTGCGCGCCACCTTGACGCAACTGCAAACCGCGGCGGAACGCACCACGCACCTGGTGAACCAACTGCTGTCGCTGGCGCGCGCGGAACCCAGCGCCGAGCACACACAAACGCTGGCGCGGCTGGACGTTATTGATCTCGCGCGCGCCACCACCACCGAATGGGTGCCGCGTGCGCTGGCCCGCGACATCGACCTCGGCTTCGAAGGCCCCGCGGCGCCTGCGCCGGTGCACGGCGACGATTTTTTGCTGCGTGAAATGCTCGGCAACCTGATCGACAATGCCATCCGCTACACCCAGCGCGGCGGCCACGTTACCGTGCGCGTTGCGCACGCGTACCCTGCGGTTGAAATCAGCGTTGAAGACAACGGCCCCGGCATCCCCGAAAGCGAACGCGACGCCGTGCTGGAACGTTTTCACCGCGTGCTGGGCACCGGCGTCGAAGGCTGCGGCTTGGGCCTGGCGATTGTGCGTGAAATCGTGCTGCGCCACGGCGGACAAATCCACCTGCGAGCCGGTGCAGACAATCACGGCACCGTAGCGCAAGTGGCGCTGCCGCTCGCGGGTTGATGTCTGCGCGTGAAAGTTATTTTTTATTGAATCGGCACGGTGAAATTTCTGTACCCGTTCACCCTGAGCCCTTCGACCTAGCTCAGGACAGGCTTGTCGAAGGGCTCAGCCCGAGCGGACTTCAATTTTCGTCGTGCTGGATAAATAATGTGCACGTCCACCGTTGCAACAGGAGTTCGCCATGTCACGACTGAACCGTTTATTGAGTGCGCTAACTGTGTTGATCGGGCTCGCACTGCTGCAAGGCTGCGGCACCATCAACGCCACGGTGCAAGACAAACAAGGCCGCGACCTCATGTTGTTGGGCCACGATCCAGTAGCGTATTTCACCCTGGGTAAACCGATGCGCGGGTTTCCGGCGTTGGCGCAGACGCACGAGGGCAAGACATATTATTTTCTCAATGAAAAGCACCGCGCGATGTTCCGCGATAGTCCCGCGAAATACGAGCCGCAGTACGGCGGGTTTTGTTCCAACGGCGCGCCGTATGCGTTGAAGCTCGGGTCGGACCCGACCGAATTTGAAATCGTCGATGGACGGCTGTTCATTTTCGGCGACATTCTCGGTCACGAACTGTGGAAGCTCGATTACCGCGAGAATATCAAGGCCGCCGATCAGCATTGGCCGCGCATCAGGGATCG
>JAYUAH010000680.1:0-3251 GCA_043741415.1 Betaproteobacteria bacterium | reverse complement strand
GCATATTGAGAAAGCGCTCGCTGCGTGTTTCAGCAGGATCAAGATCAAGCAACGCCGCGGCATCATGACTCACACTGACCAGGTACGGTGCTGCGAGCGGCGTGGGTTCCAGCTTGCGATAAAACGCAGGCGGCAAATGGGCGTAGCGGTTGTCGAACGGAAGGTTGTTAATGGTGTGCATCGGCTGGATTATAGGCGGCACGCGTTTGGCTTGCCGCGCGACTACTGGCACTGTCGGATTTGCTTACACCATCCATCGCCGGTTATTGCCGGCGAAAATTCCTAAGGTATTGTAAATAAAGAAATATTTTTGAATCCGGTTTGCTTGATACACGGAAACGTGTCGGAAAACTTTACACTTTTCGCATGGATGCTTGCGTTGTCGTGACTGGCTGCGCCGAATTAAATAAATATATTCAATAAAATCAAATACTTATAAATTTTCACCATGCGGTGGCCTGATTCTTGCTTGTAATGCGGTTGAGGAGGAACGCTTTTGGTTCCAGCGCTGCAAGCGCCATTCATTTGCCAACTCGAGGTATTACCCATTATGAAACAACCCTCCAAACACTTCACATTGCGAAGCGCCGTGATCGCCACGGTGGCGGCCGCGTGGCTGCAAGTGCCGGCCGCAATGGCGGTGCCCTTTACCACTGATCTCGCGGTAACGGGCACGGTGACCTTCGATACCGCTTTTGCCACTCCTGGATCGGCAACTGCGTCGCCCTTCGCCATCAGCGGCAGCGGTTCTCAAAGCGGCGCTATGACCGTACAAAGCGGCAGCGTAGGCTCATCTACAAACTACACGGGATTTACGGCAGCGGGTCCCAATCCGCGCAGCGCGCCGTTGACCGACTTGACCGATGGTATCCAGATTGGCACCGCTACCGCGCAGGCAAACGGCATAGGCAGCTTCGCCGTCGGCATCGGCAGTCCGACCGTACCCACGCAAATGGCGCTCAGGGTACACAATAACTCGGCGACTGTCGGCTATCATTTAACGTTCGGGTATAGCATCGGTAACACGGTAACTTCCTTTGGCACCGACGCGTTTGTGCATTCGGCGTTTTCATTGAGCGATAACAGTGCCGAGATCAAGTTTTCGGACCTGACTACGGACACGGTAAACGGTAACGTCAAAAACGGTATCGCTGGCGGTAATGGCGGGGTCGTGACCGACACTCAATCCGGAACATTTACCTACGACGTTCTCTCCGGCGGCGACTTGAATCTGCATGGCTTTTGGACTCTGGAAGGCGGATCTTTTGAGCTGGGTGGAGGGGCTGGTTTAGGCGGGTTCAACTTTAACCTGCGGTTGACCGACGTCACGCCGCTGCGGCCGACCAGTCCGCTACCGCTGCCCGGCACGCTCGCGCTGTTCGTCCTGGGCCTGGCGGCCTTGGTGCGCACGAAGCAAAAACGTAACTAGCAGCGGCACGGGTTCGTGCAACAATCGCCATTCATGTGACGGCGCAATTCACAACAGGACATAACAGGATACAACAGGAGACGCAAATGAAACTGAAAAAATCGATGAGCACTTTGATGGTGGCGGCGGCATTGACGGGTGGCGTGTGGAGCGGGCAGGCGAGCGCGTGCGCCGGTAGTGATCCTATGATTGCCAGCGTCTGCATCTTCGCCGGTAATTTCGCACCGCGGGGCTATGCGTTCACGAATGGCCAGCTGCTTTCGATTTCCGGAAACACAACGTTGTTTGCGCTAATCGGAACCATATACGGGGGCAACGGCGTGAGCAGCTTTGGCCTGCCCGACACGAGAGGGCGCGTTGTCATCGGCGTTGGCCAGGGCCCCGGACTTTCGAATTATTTTGAAGGTCAAAGCGGCGGTAACGAAACCGTAGTGCTGTCGGTGAACAACATGCCGGCCCACACGCATGGCGCCGTGACGAACTTGTCCACTTTTACCGCCACGTTAAGGGGCAACAGCGCCACTGGCAATGCCGATGGCCCCAGCGGAAACTCGCTCGCCGCAAGACCGCGCAGTGCGGAATACAGCACCAGCGCGCCGAATGTGGATATGGCAAGCGGCAGCGTGACCATTTCAGGCAGTGCAACCACGACGATTGCGCCCGCTGGCGGAAACCAAGCGTTTTCAATCATCCAACCGTACGTGGCGATGAACTACCTTATCGCATTGGTAGGTGTATTCCCGTCGCTTCCTTGATAGTTGCGACGCGGTTTGAAAAAGTGCCGGGCGCCGGATTAGGTGCCCGGCGCGTTTTTTTGCGGACTGCGTTCGCGACAGCCCTGTTATTTGCCGGCGTTTATTGCCGCAGTGCCGCTGCGGCCGAAGATCTCTCGAAGCCGCTTGCTGAAGCACAAGCCGCGCTTGCGGCCGGCGATTACGCCAAGGCTTATCCCTTATACCTACGGGAAGCCGAAGCGGTGGGCAATCCACTCGCCAGTTTTACCGTTGCGCTGTTTTACGAAAACGGCTGGGGCCGTCCGGTCGATCACGTGGCAGCGTGCACCTGGTTTGAGAAATCCGCGCAGGGCAATATTCCGGCGGGCGAGCATTTCGCCGGCGATTGTCTGCGCAAAGGTGTGCATCGCGCGGCTGATCCCGCGGCAGCGGCACGCCTGTACGAGCAGGCGGCGGCGCACGGCCACCTGACCTCGCTGTGTTCGCTGGCGGAAATGTATGTCGCCGGCGAAGGCGTGCCCAAAGACCCGATGAAGGGCCTCGCCCTGTGCCATCAGGCGGCGCAAATGGGCATTAAACCCGCGCAGGTTAGAGTCGCGCGCTTTCTACTAGAGGGCGCAACCGGCAAGCCCGATTACCCACAGGCGCTGCAAATCCTGCGAGGCGTGGCGGAGACCGATTACCCCGAAGCGCAGTTTCTGCTGGCGCGCATGCTGCGTGATGGGCAGGGCACCAAGCCCAACGCCGACCGCGCAGTGGGCTGGTTCGAGCGTGCGGCAAGCAAGGGGTATTTACCGGCCTATTTGCCGACGGCGCGGCTGTATTACGGCGCCACGCGCGACCCTAAATCCAAATTACTGCCGGCGGAATTTTTAGCCAAGACCTATCTCTGGGCTTCGGCGCTGGAGCGCCGCTCTGCCGACGCCACGGAGCTGGCTGAGGCGAAGCGTTTGCTCGGGAATGTGCGCCGCGAAATGCCGTCGACATGGGTTGCTGATCTCGACAAAAAAGTTGATGAGCATATCACGTCGCTGGCGGCGCCAGCCCTGCCCACTGCATCCGCTCGCTGACGCTACTTTTGCGTTGCC
>JAYUAH010000679.1:0-3252 GCA_043741415.1 Betaproteobacteria bacterium | reverse complement strand
ATTCATAAGGTTTTCCCTCGCAATTGTATCCGCGAATTACACATCCGGCGCAATAGGGATTGCGCCCTACAAGCCCATAATGCACAAGGGCCGCAATCGCGGCCCTTGATCCATCAGCGCGAAACGCAGATCAGCCGAGCGCCTTAACCATATCCTCAACCACCTTCTTCGCATCCCCAAACACCATCATGGTTTTGTCCATGTAAAACAGATCATTATCCAGGCCCGCGTAACCTGCTGCCATCGAACGTTTAACCACCAACACTGTGCGCGCCTTGTCGACTTCAAGAATCGGCATGCCGAAAATCGGGCTGCCCGGTGTGTGCGCCGCAGGGTTCACTACGTCGTTGGCGCCCAGCACCAGCACCACGTCGGTGGTGGGAAAATCACTGTTGATTTCATCCATCTCCAGCACTTGCTCATAGGGAATTTCCGCTTCGGCCAACAGCACGTTCATGTGGCCGGGCATGCGGCCCGCCACCGGATGAATTGCGAAGCGCACGGTGACGCCTTTTTCGCGCAGCTTGTGTGCGAGTTCTTTCACCGCGTGCTGCGCGCGCGCGACGGCCAGGCCATAGCCCGGTACGATGATCACTGAGTCGGCATTACCCATCAGGAACGCCGCATCGTCGGCACTACCGCTACGATGTGTTTTCTGCACACCGCCACCGGTTGCAGCAACCGCGCCGGAATCGGTACCGAAGCCGCCCAAGATCACCGACAGGAACGGCCGGTTCATCGCCTTGCACATGATGTATGACAGGATTGCGCCGGAGCTACCCACCAGCGAACCAGCAATAATCAGCATCGGGTTATTCAGCGAAAAACCGATACCCGCCGCCGCCCAACCCGAATACGAGTTCAGCATCGAAATCACCACCGGCATGTCGGCGCCGCCGATCGGCACAATAATCAAAAAGCCCAGCACGAAAGCAATCACCGTCATGGCGATGAACGCGGTCCAGTTGGTGCCCGTGCTCGCAAAAAACCACAAGCCGCAGCCGAACATGCCGATGCCGAGTAGCAGATTCACCATGTGCTGGCCGCTGAACACGATGGGGGCACCACTCATGCGGCCCGAGAGTTTCAGGAACGCAATCACCGACCCCGAGAAGGTCATAGCGCCCACGAAGGTGCCGATGAAAAGCTCGAGTTTATTGCCGCCGGGGATCGATTCGCCCGCCGCTTTGACAATGCCAAACGCGAGCGGATTATTGACTGCCGCTATCGCGATCAGCACCGCGGCCATACCCACCAACGAATGCATGAAGGCGACCAGCTCCGGCATCGCCGTCATTTGCACCTTGCGCGCGACCACTGCGCCGATGGTGCCGCCCAGCGCGATGCTGCCGACGATGATCACCCAGTTTTTGGTCAGCGTCAGCGTAACCGCCACGGCTATGGCCATGCCGATCATGCCGAACAGATTGCCGCGCCGCGAGGTGAGCGGCGACGACAAGCCCTTTAATGCGAGTATAAAAAAAACCGATGCGACGAGGTACGCGAGCGCGACCTGATTGGCTGAGAGCATTTACTGCGCTCCCTTTTTTTCTTTTCTCTTGAACATTTCGAGCATGCGCTGCGTTACCAAAAAGCCGCCGAACACGTTGACTGCAGCGAGTACCACCGCCACCGCGCCCACCCACACGCCCCAGTCGGCGTCTGCCGGGCCGGCCGCGAGCATGGCACCGACCAGGATAATGCTCGATATCGCGTTGGTGACCGACATCAGCGGCGTGTGCAGCGCGGGTGTCACATTCCACACCACGTGATAGCCGACAAAAATCGCCAGCACGAATACCATCAAATTCATAATCAGGGGATCTACAGTACCCACGTTGTTCTCCGTTATTTTTTTGTCACTTCGCCACCGGCGCACATCAGCGTGCCGGCGATGATTTCATCTTCGCGATTGATTTTGAATTCGCCGGTCTTCGCATCGAGCATGAGGCCGAGAAAATTCAGCAAGTTGCGTGCGTAAAGCGCACTGGAGTCGGCCGCCACCAGCGACGGAATATTCGCAACTCCGATTAGCGTGACGCCGTGTTTGACTACCGTTTTGTCGAGCTCCGACAGCGGACAATTGCCGCCCTGCTCCACCGCCATATCGACAATCACCGAACCGGGCTTCATTGATTTCACCATATCTTCGGTCACCAGCACGGGTGCGGGGCGACCGGGAATCAGCGCGGTGGTGATCACGATATCGGCTTGCTTGATGCGCTCGGCGACCAGCGCGGCCTGGCGTTTTTTGTAATCGTCGCCCATGTCGCGCGCATAGCCGCCCTGGCCTTTGGCGAGTTCTTTCTCGGCATCGGTTAACGGCACGTCGATGAATTTCGCGCCCAGCGATTCAACTTGTTCTTTGGTTTCAGGCCGCACATCGGTCGCCTCGACCACGGCGCCGAGGCGCTTGGCGGTTGCAATCGCCTGCAAGCCGGCGACGCCCACGCCCATGATCACCACGCGCGCGGCCTTGATGGTGCCGGCTGCGGTCATCATCATCGGCATCATTTTAGGGTAGGCATCCGCCGCCATCAGCACGGCTTTGTAGCCGGCGATGTTGGCTTGCGACGACAATACGTCCATGTTTTGCGCGCGCGAAATGCGCGGTAGCGCTTCCATCGCAAACGCGGTGACGCCGGATGCCGCGAGTGCCGCGATACCGTCTTTGTTATGCGGATTGAGTAACCCGATCAGCGTTTGACCGCTGCGCAGTTGCACCAGCTCAGCCGCGTCGGGCTCGCGTACTTTGAGCACAATGTCGGCGGCGTAGACCTCGGACGCGTGCGCCACGATGGTCGCACCGGCCGCGGCGTATTGATCGTCCGGTATGCTGGCCGCGCTGCCTGCACCCGCTTGCACGACCACGGTGTGATGTGCGCCTGCCGTGAGTTTCTTGACGGTTTCGGGGCTAGCCGCAACGCGTTTTTCGTGTGTTCGCGTTTCCGCGGGGATGCCAAACTTCATTGCCTGGTTTCTCCATGTTGCATAGCCGCAATTATAGACGAAGATTCACGTCTATATCAGAAGAATTAATATAAGTATTTGATTTTATTCAATTTTATTTTAAAACGTTGGAGGGTCCAGCCGCACTATCCATTGCTACGCGTGGTGATCTTGTGCCCAGATGGTGACACGATTGCGGCCCGCTGATCCTGTAAGCTTTATGTTGAGGACTTACCAAAAGAGAAGACATGAAACGAAGTCAGCAGCATAGCGGTCTGGACGTGATCAAGAAAGAGCAGTTGA
>JAYUAH010000678.1:0-7640 GCA_043741415.1 Betaproteobacteria bacterium | reverse complement strand
ATGCGTCGCAGGTGCAATACATCGGCGTCAACGCCATCGTCGAACAACTCAATCGCGATGCGGGCGCAGCACTGCTCGACAAGATCGGCCCGGCGATTGTGCTGACCCATTCGCAAACCGGCGCCATCGGCTGGGTGATCGGCGACGCGCGGCCGAAATTGGTGAAGGCCATCGTTGCCGCTGAACCCACCGGGCCGCCGTTTTCCGGTGCCGTATTCGACACCAACCGCGTACGTCCTTATGGCATCACCGAAACCCCGCTTGCCTACGATCCGCCGATCACGGACCCGTCGCAACTCGTAGCCGTGCAGCAGACGACAGCCGATGGCCCCAATCTCGAGCGCTGCTACACGCAGGGCGCGCCGGTGCGCAAGCTGGCGAATTTGCAAAACATTCCGATTGTGATTCTGGCGGCGGAATCGTCGTATCACGCCGTGTATGACCACTGCACTGCAAAGTATCTGACGCAGGCGGGCGTGAACACCACGTTTGTGCGGCTGGAAGAGGCGGGCATCCGCGGCAATGGGCACATGATGATGATCGAAAAGAATAATCTGGAAATCGCCGACTTCATCGACAAGTGGCTGACGAAAACCGTGCGGTAGAATTTTACTTTTGTATTTTGTAATCAAGGAGAAAAAATGAAAAAGCTGTTTTTATCATTGCTATGCTGCTGCACCTTCGCTCACGCGCAAACCGCGCAGGAATTGCTGACAGACGGCAAGAACACCGACAACGTCACCACTTACGGCATGGGCTACGATTTAAAGCGTTACAGCCCGCTCAAACAAATCAACACGTCCACGGTGAAACGTCTGGTGCCGGTCTGGAACACCACGCTGTCCAATATGCTGGGCGAGCAGGCGCAGCCGCTGGTGTACGACGGCGTGATGTATGTGACCAACGCCGCGTGGACCTTTGCCATCGACATCACCACCGGTAAACAAATCTGGCGCACCGCGGTGGATTACGATGCCGACACGCCGCGCGTGGTGTGCTGCGGCGTCTCCAACAAAGGCCCGGCCATCTATAACGGCAAGGTGTATCGCACCACGCTTGATGCGTTTGTAGTGGCGCTCGACATGAAAACCGGCAAGCAGGTGTGGAAGGAGAAATTCGCCGAGTGGAAAGAAGGATACTCCTCCATCGTCGCGCCGCTGATCGCCAACGGCGTGCTGATCACCGGCATGTCGGGCGCGGAGTTCGGTGCGCGCGGTTTTCTTGATGGCTGGGATCCGGAAACGGGTAAAAAAATATGGCGTCGTTACACCATACCGGCACCAGGTGAGCCGGGTTCGGAGACCTGGCCGAAAGACAATGACGCCTACAAACGCGGCGGTGGTACCACCTGGATTACCGGCTCATTCGACCCGGAACTCGATCTCGTCTACTGGAGCACCGGCAACACCGGGCCGTGGAACTTCAAGTATCGGGCGGGCGACAGCTTGCACACCGCCAGCGTCATCGCAGTGCGCCCGAAGACCGGTGAACTGGTGTGGGCCTATCAGTTCACACCCGACGACACCTACGATTATGACGGCGTCAACGAAAACATCATTGCCGACATACGCATTGATGGACAGATGCGCAAAGTCATCCTGCACGCGGACCGCAACGGATTCTTCTATGTCATCGATCGTACCAATGGAAAACTGGTGCGCGCATTCCCGTTCGGCAAAGTGAACTGGGCCACGCATATCGATATGAAAACCGGCCGCCCGGTTGAAACCGACATTCGCAAGCGTCTGGGCGCCGGTGAGGAAGTGGAATTGTGGCCGGCCTTCGGCGTCAAGAACTGGGCGCCGATGTCGTTCAACCCGAAAACCGGTTTGGTTTATCTCAACACCATCAACTTCCCGCAAATGGTCAAGCTGGTGCCCGTCGAATACAAGCCCGGCTTCCGTTTCACGGGCGTGGAAGCCCGTCTCTTCCGCCGACCGGCGGGAGAAGACACCGAGGGCTACCACATGGCGATGGACCCGCTCAGCGGCAAAATCAAATGGCAAATCAAGCTCACCGACCATGTCACGCAGGCCGGCATGCTCTCCACCGATGGCGGACTGGTATTCACCGGGCGCATGACCGGCGAATTCGTCGCCATCGATGAGGCAACGGGCAAAGTCGTGTGGCAATTTCAGACCGGTTCCGGCGTGAATGCGCCGGCCATCACCTACACGCACAAAGGCAAGCAATACATCACCGTGCTGTCGGGGATCGCGGGAGACTCACGCGGGCGTAGAGCACAAGCACAAGTGCCTTCCGGCGGTTCGGTTTGGACCTTTGCGCTGCTGCCTGATTAGGCTTCTGGATGCGTATTGTTAAAGCCCTCGCGCTGATCTGCACGGTCAGCGCGGGGCATGCGTTTGCAGCCGACACGAAATTCCCCACGCGCCCGATACGCATGATTGTCGCGTCATCCGCCGGCACCGGCGCCGACATCTTTGCCCGCATCGTGGCGCAGGGCTTGACCGATCTCTACAAAGAACAAGTCGTCGTTGAAAACCGCACCGGCGCGGGCGGACTCATCGGCGGCGTACTCGCAGCACAGGCCACACCCGACGGCCATTCGTTGTTCATGGCGTCAACCTCCACCTACGTCTCACCGCTGATGCAGGCGAAGCCATCGTATCAGCCGCTGCAGGATTTCTCCGCTGTTGCTCAGGTGGCAGCGGTCACCAGCGTGGTGCTGGTCAACGCGGGCATGCCGGTGAAATCGGTGAAAGAACTCGTGGCATTAGCTAAAGCCAAACCCGGCACACTGAACTACGGCTCGGTCGGCGCGGGCACGGCCGCTCATCTGTCGACGGAAATTTTCAAGCGCGCCGCCGGCATCGATGTGGTGCATGTGCCGTTTAAAGTGGTCGCGGACATGTACACCGAAGTCGCGTCGGGCCGCGTGCACATGCTGGTGTTTGTGCTGACCAGTTCGCTCGGTTTTCTCAAGGATGGCAAAGTGCGTGGGCTCGCGGTGACCAGCACTAACCGCAGCTTTGCGCTGCCCGATCTGCCGACCGTGTCCGAAGCCGGATTGCCGGGCGCCGAATCCGAAACCATGTACGGCTTTCTTGCGCCTTCAAAAACACCGCGCTTGCTGATCAATAAACTCGGTGCCGACATCGTGAGCGTGCTGCGCAAGCCCGACACCAAAGAGCGCTTCGAAAGACTCGGCGCACAGCCCACCGTGAACACCAGCCCCGACGCATTCGAGAAGTACGTGCGGCGCGAGTATGAAAACTTTCGCAAGCTGATTCCGGAAATCGGTCTCAAACCACAATGATGCGCGCGCTCGCGGCTGTGCTCTCAGCGCTGACGAGCGTTGCGGCCACCGCGCAAACCGCGAACTACCCTACGCGCGCCATCCGCTGGGTGATCCCCTACCCCGCCGGCGGTGGCACCGACGTCGTCGCGCGCCCCATCGCACTGGCAATGGGCGAGATGCTCGGCCAAGCCATCGTTTACGACAATCGCGGCGGCGGTGGCGGCCTGATCGCAGGCGAAATCGTCGCGCGCGCGGCACCCGACGGCTACACACTGCTGGTCGGCAGCCCCGCGATCATGACCACCAATCCGCATCTCTACGCGAAAATGCCGTTTGATACGACAAAGGACTTCACCGCTGTCACTAAACTGGCCAGTGCCCCCAACGTGCTCGCCGCCTATCCGCCACTGCCGGTGCGCAACGTGCAGGAACTCATTGACTACGCGAAAGCCTATCCCGGCAAAATCAGTTGGGCATCGTCAGGCATCGGCTCCGGTGGGCATCTCGGCATCGAATTGTTTCAGATGCGCACCAACACAAAAGTTGTGCACGTCGCTTACAAGGGCGCAGGACCTGCACTGGTGGGCCTGGTCGGCGGCAATGTGCAACTCTTGTTCGCGGTGCCCGGCGTGTTTATCCAGCACGTGAAGGCCGGCCGCGTGCGCGCCTTCGCCGTCGGCAGCCTGCAGCGCATTGCCGTTTTTCCCGACGTGCCCACGCTCAACGAATCGGGCCTGCCCGGCATGGAATCAGGCTCGTGGTACGGGCTGGTCGCACCCACCGGCACGCCGTCAGTTGCGATCAAGACACTGCATGCCGCGACAGTGAAAGTGCTCAACCTGCCGGAAATTCAGGCGCGGCTGGCTGCTGATGGCGCGATTGCTTCAGGCAACACGCCGGAACAATTTGCTAAAGATATACGTGCTGAAAGCGCGATGTGGGCGCGGGTGATTAGGCAGGCGGGGATTAAGCTGGATTAATAGGGTTTACGAAATACATCGCGTAGCCACCAAAGGTAAGGGACTCCCAACATCAAGATTGCGAGTGCTGCGACGCCGACACTTTGGGTAAAAGAATCAATGACCGCTGCTTGGGTGAGCCCCCCCCACCACCGGGCATGAATATACCGATTGAAACGGGGGCGATGAGACTTTGAAGCCTCAAGAGTGAAAGTGCGGCCACAACAAAAAACATTACCCGACGGTGAATAGACCGCCATGCAAAAATGGTTGCAACGGTCGCCACGACAAATGGCAGATTAATGAGAAAGCCAAGGAAAAATGGCGACACGGCAATAACTCTTACTCTGAAATTTAGCGGCAGCAAGTGTACGCCGAATGAAACGAACTGTGATCCGGGTTTACGTTCCCCGGAATACGCTGCGCTCCTTCCGGGCTACACGTCAAATCAGTTTCACCAACTGCTTCCCAAAATTAGCCCCGTTGAGCAGACCGATGAACGCCTTAGGTGCGTTGTCGAGACCAACCGCAATGCTCTCCCGATACTTGAGTTTGCCCTCATGCACGAGTTGGCTCAACTCGGCGAGCGCGGGCCGCCACAAATCCATGTGATCCGAGCAGATGAAGCCGCGCAACTGAATACGATTCACCAGAAAGCTGCGCATGTTGCGTATCACGAGCGCATCGGGGTCGTTGTAGCCCGATATCTGGCCGCACAGTGCGATGCGCGAAAACGCGTTCATCTGATCCAGCACGGCGTCAAGTATGGCGCCACCGACGTTGTCGAAGTAAACGTCGATGCCTTTGAGACACGCCGTTTTGAGCGCAGCATCAATGTTGCCGGCTTTGTAATCGATACAGGCATCGAAGCCGAGTTCGTTCACCACGTAATCGCATTTCGCTTTGCCGCCGGCGATGCCGACGGCGCGACAGCCTTTGAGTTTGGCGAGTTGACCGACGGCGCTGCCGACGGCGCCGCTCGCGGCTGACACCACCACGGTCTCGCCTGCTTTGGGCTTGCCGTGTTCGTTAAGCCCGATCCACGCGGTGACGCCCGGCATGCCCACCGCGCCAAGATACGCCGACAACGGTACATAGTTGGCATCGAGCTTGCGCACGCCGCTGCCATCCGACACGCCGTATTCCTGCCAGCCCGTGCGCGTCTGCACAAAGTCGCCGACTTTGAATTTTTCATGGCGCGATTCGATCACTTCGCCCACGGCTGCGCCGACCATCACTTCGTTGAGCTCGGCTTTGGCGGCATACGATTTGGCGTCGTCCATGCGGCCGCGCATGTACGGGTCGAGCGAGAGGTAATGCGCGCGTACCACGAATTCGTTTTCGCCCGCTTTGGGAATATCGGACTCGACGATTTTGAAATGGCTTTCTTCTACGGCGCCGGTGGGGCGCGCGGCGAGCAGGACTTGTTTGTTTTTCATGAGCAGCCTCCAAGGTGTGGGAAGTATTGTAACCGCGGAAACACGGGAAACAGCAGCCCCGATTTAACATGGATGAACAGAAATTGTAGGGTAGGTTAGGTGCGCTTTTTGCACCGTAACCCACCGAGCGGTAGCGACAAGCACGCGGGACGGTGGGTTACGGCGCACACCCCGCGCCTCCACCCACCCTTAACCTTGTTACCTCACCTCAAATTCCCCCACCATCACCACCTCACTGCGGCCCTTCAAGCGCAGCGTCACCGTCTGCTCTTGCTGCTCACGCGTGCCGAAGCGCGTGGTGAGTTTCAATTGCAGCGTAGTCGCACCCGCTACGATCTGCTGGTTGTGGCCGAAAAAGTTGGCTTCGACTTTGTATTTACCGGGCTTGGCCTGCTTCAATGAAAACGTTTCCGGACCGTAGCCGCCGGTGTAATCCTGCGACATGCGCCCGCCCTGCCAGGTGATGCGGTTGCCGTAGTAGGCTTTTTCGCCGTTGGGATCGATTACCCACAGGTCGATGTCGGTGTTGTCGGCGTCCCACGACAGCGCAACACGTAAATCGAGCGGCAGGTTGCGCAGCAAGCGCGTGTCGATGCGGCTGGTGTCGACCGATGCATCGGCGGTAGCGATAATGGCATTGAGTTCGTCGAGTGCGGTGAGCTCTATTTCAGGGAAGCGACCGTGCCACGGGCGTATCACCACTTCGTTTAGGTTGTCCACGGCTTTTTGCCATTGCTTGTTCGCGGCATAAGCCAAACCCAGATCGCGGTACGACTGCGGCTCGTTGGGCGCGAGTTCCACCACGCGCGCGAGTATGGGTATCGCAAGTTTCGCTTGACCCGCCTGCAGCAAGCGATAGCCCAAGATGCGCAGAATGTGACGATTCTCCAAATCCATTTCGGCCAGATTGCTCAGCACACGCACGCCGAGTGCGGTCAAACCCTTGTCGAAAAACGCTTCGGCGGCATCCAGAAAAAATGCTGTGCTATTGGCGTAACCGGCACGCTCATCGAGATACACGCGATATAAATCGCCATTGTTACCATTGGCCGCATCACGAAAGCGCGCGAAGTATGGCGCATCAGGTATGGCGCGCTTGAGTTGTATGCTAATCGCCGACGACGCGCCCGCGATTCCATCTGCGGATTTCGCAAGCATGTGCTCCGCGACGGCGGGCGCGGGTGCCGCCGACGCGGCTACCCGGGGTGGCGGCGCATCGGCACGCCGCTCCTGCATGCGCGGGCTGTTGGTGTCACGCCCCATACGGTCTTGCATCGCCGCGCCACCGGCGACTGAATCCGCTTCCATCTTTTTCTTGGCGTCCGATGCGGGGCGCGCGTTCTTCGGGAAATCCTTTTCCCACCAGGCGATTTTTTCCTTGAACATGTGCAACACGCGTTTCAGTTGCTGCGATTTATCCTGCTCGGCGCGCAGGTGCTGATTGCGGCGCAGTGCGTCGTATTGCGTGCGCAGTTCGGCGGGCGGCGTGATGTCGTTACGCACATAATCTTCGACACGATCGAGCACGATCAGCGAGGTTTCGCGCGAGGTGAGGCCGAAGGCCAGTCCCAGGCGGCGGATTTGCGCGCGATTTAGCCGGTATTCGCCATCCAGTTCGGTCAGCCGCATTTGCGCCCACGCGGTGGCAGTGAGATTGTCCGCGTTCTGTGCAGCACTCAGCGGCACCGTGATGGTTTCAGTGTGTGAGTTCGGGTACGACACCACCACGCGCAGTGCACCGCTGTCGCCCTGCAACTGCCCGGCCACCAGCCAACGGCCATTGCTCGCCACGCGCGACACTGCGGTGAGTTCGCTCACACCGGTGCCTTCGAGCGCCGTGATGCGCGCCTCGCGATATAACAGGCGTCTCGCGCCGTCGGCCGCCGTGAGTGACGCCAAATCCACAAAGCTGCCGCCGCTCGGCTCCGTAAAGTGCCGCAGGCGCGCGGGATCGGTACGCGTGGCCGCGTTTACCGTGTACAG